>JALOMY010000239.1 GCA_025455225.1 Cyclobacteriaceae bacterium
GTTGTGGAAACGAGACATCCCTTCGTTCCGGAAATCTTTTGAGAATTCATATACTCCATTGTAACCACCTACAATAAGCCGCTTGAGGTAGAGTTCGTTGGCAATGCGTAAATACAAAGTCATATCCAACGTATTGTGATGCGTCTTGAACGGACGGGCGGCTGCACCCCCGTATAAGGGTTGCAAAATGGGTGTTTCCACTTCCAGGTAACCACGGTCGTTAAGGTACTGGCGCATGGAGTTCACCAATTGAGTGCGCTTCACAAAAGTCTCCCGTACCTCAGGGTTTACTATCAAGTCAACGTACCGCATCCGGTAACGAAGTTCCGGATCGCTGAACGCATCATGTTTGTGTACAACACCGGTCTCATCAACCGTTTCTTTTACAACCGGAAGCGGACGCAGGGATTTTGACAGGATTTTCAAATCTGTAACGTGTATTGAAATTTCACCGGTTTGCGTAGTGAATCCATAACCCTTAACCCCAACGATATCACCGATATCAATCAGCTTTTTAAATACGGTATTGTAGAGCGTCTTATCCTCCCCCGGGCAAATATCATCTCTTCGAACATAGATCTGGATGCGGCCGGTTTCATCCTGCAACTCAGCAAAAGAAGCCGAACCCATAATTCTCCGGCTCATAATACGGCCGGCAATCGAAATTCCCCTATAATCGCTTTTATGACGGGGGTAATTCTCAAGGATCTCCCGGGCTGAGACATTTACTTCAAAATGATCGGCCGGGTATGGATTGATACCTAATTTCTCAAGTTCTTCTTTGGCCTGCCTGCGGATAATTTCCTGTTCGCTCAGATGCATAAAAATGAAATTTCGCTGCAAAAATAACGGAAATAATGGGGAGCAGAAATGGCCTTAGCGGCTCAAGCCAGCACCGGATTTTCTGCGCTGCAGTTCTTTCCGGATAAGGGTTAACTCACGACTGCTCTGACCAGCAACCGATGTATTCTCAGCTGCCCGTCTGAACAGGTAGGGCATAACCGAACGCACCGGGCCATAGGGCAAATATTTAACAACATTATAACCAGCCTTTGCCAGATTAAACGATATGTTGTCACTCATTCCAAATAATTGAGCAAACCATACCCGATTATCCCCGGGTACCATACTATGTTTCTCCATCAGAACGGTGAGGTAGTAATTGCTGTAATCGTTATGTGAACCACACATCACCGAAATGCGTTGCTTGTTATCAATGCAAAAGGCGAGGGCTTTATTAAAGGCATCATCCGTGGCTTCTTTGTTGGGATGAATCGGATCTGCATAACCCATCTTTTCTGCCCGGTCCCGCTCCTTCTCCATATAGGCACCGCGCACGAGCTTCGCTCCAAAAAAAACGTTGTTCATAACAGCCTCATGAAAATGATCGCGAAGGTTGGGCAACCCGGCTGTTCGATATAATTGGTACGTATTGTAGACGATGGCTTTTTCTTTATTGTACTTTTTCATCAGGTCCAGAACAATCCGGTCGATCGGATCCTGGTACCAGGAGTCTTCCGCATCAATCATGATGGGAATGTTATACTCAAAACCCTTACGGCATATCCGTTCAAACCGGTTAATAATCCGCTGATAGGCAGACTCCTCTTCCGGAGAAAGTTTTTCTTTTGCCTGAACTTTGGTTAACAATTCGGCAGATGCAAGACCCGTTGGCTTGAAAACACAAAAAGGTATATTGGAGGACTTATGCGCCTTTTCAATTGTCTTTAAAGTCTCCTCAGCAGTGGCCTCAAATCCCACTTCAGACTTTTCACCTTCTACAGAATAATCCAGAATAGCACCAACATGGAATTGTTCAAGTTTTTGAATGGCCTGTTCAGCTTTATCAATGCTTTCGCCTCCACAGAAATGATCGAATACAGTCTTCTTGATAATACCCTCAATCGGGAGATGCATTCCCAGGGCAACTTTAACGGAAGCGGTTGCCAAAGAAGAAATCCAGGGATGATTAACCAATGAAAAGATAAAATTAGCTTTTCTTAATTCCGCATCGGATTTATATGCAAAAGCTATTTCTGTGTTTTCAAACGAAATTTTTGGTTCAGACTGCATAGTTTTTTCTGTGCCGTAAATATAGGTTTCGCCCTGAGATAATTGTTAAATCCACCTTTGTATCCATAAACATTTGAGGCTGTGGCTAGTTATTGATTTAAAAAATAAAAGGCTCACCCTCAAGCCATTTCCATGACCTATAATTGATTAATTTTCGAATCTGATGAAAGCTGAAAACTGGATACTAAATTTTTCTCAGGAACGTCACCCGCTTTTGATTGCCGGCCCGTGCAGTGCGGAAAGTCCGGAACAATTGATGATGGTAGCACAGGCTGTAAAGTCGATGGGCATTCAGGTGATGCGGGCCGGTGTCTGGAAGCCCCGAACCCGACCTGATTCATTTGAAGGAAAAGGTGCCGAAGCACTGCAATGGATAAGAGACGTTAAGAAAGAAACCGGCTTGGCTTTCGCCACTGAAGTGGCTTCACCCTCGCATGTACAATTAGCCTGCGAAGCCGGTATTGAAATCCTGTGGATTGGCGCCCGATCGACCGTTAATCCTTTTACCGTCCAGGAGATTGCCGATTCACTGAAAGGCATCGACAAAATAGTTTTGGTAAAAAATCCAATAAACCCCGATCTGGCCTTATGGATTGGAGCACTTGAGCGTTTAAACCGGGCCGGTATTACCAAACTAGGCGCAATTCATCGTGGGTTTTCATCATTCCAAAAGTCAAGGTACCGGAATCAGCCCCTCTGGCAAATTCCGTTGGAGTTAAAGACACGTTACCCGCAAATTCCAATGATTGGAGATCCCAGTCATATTGCAGGCAACCGCGATATGATTTTGGAAGTATCGCAGAAAGCCCTTGATCTGGACTATGATGGACTTATGATTGAAACCCATCCGGATCCTGATCGGGCATTAAGCGATGCCCAACAGCAGGTAACCCCCGATCGTCTTCTTGAAATCGTTCGCCATCTTCAGATCAGGGATCGATCCTCTTCAGATGCTGTTTTTGTAAATCAACTGGTTAATCTGAGAGAAAAGATCGATCACCTGGATCAGGAACTTATAGAAATCTTATCGAACCGAATGAAACTGGCTGAAAAAATCGGGGATTATAAAAAAGAAAACCAGGTAACGGTTTTTCAAATTGAGCGGTGGAATGAAATCATGAAAACACGGCCTGAATGGGCCCGGCTGGCTGAATTGAATGGAGACTTCATACGTGAACTGTATAAGATTATTCATGATGAATCCATCCGGATACAGACTGAAATAATGAATAAGGAATCTGAAACAAAATCGTAATGCTTCCTCATCCCATCAAGCTTACGGATAATCCTGGGCCTTATTTGAGGTTGTTCCTTGAAAAGTGGCAATACAGTAAGATCTCCGTACTGGTGGATGAAAATACCAACATTCACTGCTACCCGCTGATCCGCGATTTTTTACCGCCCCATCAGCTTATTGAAGTGAGAAGCGGTGAGGAGAATAAAACACTTAAAATGTGTGAAACAATCTGGGCATCAATGACTGACCAGGCGCTCGACCGGCACAGTATATTGCTCATAATTGGGGGTGGTGTTTTGGGCGACATGGGTGGATTCTGCGCGGGTACGTATAAACGAGGAATCGAATTCATCCTGATGCCTACAACCTTGCTGGCCATGGTTGACTCGAGTATTGGTGGTAAGCTGGGCATCGATTTTCAGGGATATAAAAATCACATCGGGATATTTAAGGAACCCAAACTTAATCTGATCTACACTGGATTTTTGAAAACACTCCCTATGGCTGAACTTCGTTCAGGATTTGCTGAAGTTATCAAGCACGCCCTGATCTCTGATCGGTTGCTATGGGATCAATTGAAAAACGCATCACTGGAATCCCAGTCCTGGGATAAGCTTTTAAGACATTCAGCTGAATTTAAATCATCGGTTACCCAGCAAGATCCTACGGAAAAAGGATTACGAAAAATTCTCAATGCCGGGCATACCATTGGCCATGCGCTGGAAAGCCACTTCCTTCAGATGAATCAAAAAATTATGCATGGGGAAGCCGTGGCAGCCGGACTTATCTGTGAAGCATTTCTTGCGCGGGAATTGACTATGATTTCGCAAACTGAGTTGGATGACATTACTGCCTATATTCTGAAGATCTTTGGAAAACTGAAATTGAGCGAATCAGAAACCGGACAAATAGCCAGTTTGTGTATTCAGGATAAGAAAAACAGGGGCAATAGTATTCTTATGGTCCTGCTGAATGGAATCGGGCAGGCCCGGTGGGATTGTGAAATTAAAGAGGACAGGATCGTTGCTGCTCTGGCATTTTATAGGTCACTTCAGATATAATGAACTTCTGAATCATCAAAAGTTTCATTTTTCTTCCGAATGGAACGCTTTAAATCATTAGCCTTTTTAGACAAGTATACCTGGGTCTTCTTCTTACGGTCTCCCGTAAAAAGCCAGGTAGCCAATAATGCACTTGATGCAAGTCCTAATCCGATCGCTAGTTTACTCGTGTTGCTCATATAACAAAGTTAACTGTAATCATCCGGTAAATGTTTCACTCGCTGTAAAAAATGTTTCATAAACTGTAATTTGCCGAACAACCAGTAGCACTTCGTGAAGTCACTCGTTCGTATAACAAAACATTCCCGGTTATCCGGAATCGTGCCGGGCTTACCTGCATCCAAGAGCATAAGCAACCGTGCCTTGATTTTAAATGCATTGAGCGGACTTCAATCGGAAATAAGCAATCTCTCCAACGCTAACGATACTGTGTTGATGCAGAGGCTTTTACAATCACCGGATGTTGTTCTTGATGTGGAAGATGCCGGCACTACTATGCGCTTTCTTACAGCCTATTGTTCTGTTGCAGGTCATCATAAAATTCT
>JALOMY010000240.1 GCA_025455225.1 Cyclobacteriaceae bacterium
GCCCACTTCTTCGCACCGGTGAAGAAATTTCTTGGCCAGGTTTGGGATACATACTGGTTTGATTTAATGGTGATCTGGATGATGGCCCTGATATTCTATGTAATGCTATACTTTGAATGGTTAAAGAAATTATTAAACCTGATGAAAGGTTGAATGTACTATTTACCCTGCTTTTGTTCCTTGGCTGTGAATACTGAATTGTTAACTTTGTATACCCATAACTTCCTTACTATGAACAGGTTTATACTCGCGAGTATCGCGATTCTTCTGGCTGCCTGCAGTTCAGAAAAGAAAACCAATGAGCAAGCCTTTTTAGATTCTCTTGACTCTGCGACTATCGAAAAATCAGCTGCTTCGGAAGCTGCGATTACAGAGATTCTTCAGCAAATTCCCAGCCCGCTGGAAATAGCCGTATTGTTGAAAAAATCAGGAAAGAAATACAATTCCGAATACCTGAATTCACCGGAGAATCTTTCGCTCTATAACAGCAACTACAAGAAAGCACTTAACCTGGGAATCTATGGTGCCGATTTAGGCTACACCAACATTTACGAACAAAACAAAGACGGTATTGAGTACATCGAATCCATTAAAAGACTCGCAGACGGACTCAGTATCGGTCAGTTTTTTGATGTTGAAACAATCGGAAAGCTGGCTTCGAATAGTAAAAACCTGGATTCGTTGCTGCTCATGACCACCCAGAACTTCAACAACATCAATCATTACCTCCAAACCCAGGGGCGTTCCAACCTGAGTGTTCTGTTATTAACGGGAGGATGGCTGGAAGCTCTCCACATAACCTGTAACGTGGCCGCCACCGATCCATCCAATAAAGAACTCCAGGAAAAAGTAGGCGAACAAAAAGTAATTCTGAACAACATCGTTGCGCTGCTTACCTTCTATAAAGACAGTGATCCAAACATTGCTTCGTTGCTGGCGGATATGGAAAACCTGAAAAAAGTATACGACCAGGTTAACATTACCTATACGTATAAAGAATCATCGTATGAAATCGTAAATGGAGTTATGGTCATCAAAGACAACAGTACCTCTACCATTGATATCAAACCGGAGCTGGTTCAGGAAATCGGAAGCCAGATCGGAACAATCCGTACTAAAATCATCAGCTAAGAATTAATTCGAATTCATCATGAAAAAATATATTGTGTTTGCGCTGGCCTTATTCTTCTTCAGCACAACCGACTCATCTGCACAATGTAATTCAGAAAATTACACGAATGAATGCATTCCCAAACTGGCTGCCGGTTTCAATTTTCTGAAGAGCTACAAAGTAGATGGTGCCTCCGGAGCTAAAGACAAGGTGGAGTATTCCTATGTTTTTACCAAAGGCACTCAGTACATGATCAACATCTGTGCGCCTTCGCAGCCCACAGACGGAATTGTAATAACCCTGTTTGATTCGCAGCGCAATAAAGTTGCTTCCAGCAAAGTGAATGGCCAGTACATTTCAACCATTGCCTTTCCATGCAATGCAACGGGAATTTACTATATCCAATACACCTTTGATGAATCTACCAGCTATTGCGGTGGCAGTGCGTTGGGCTTTAAACGATAATCACGTGTTCATTCCATCATGCAACCTCACCGGTCGGTGAGGTTTTTTATTTTTAATTCAAGTAACCCTTCCGGAACAAAAAACTCATGACCGAAAAAACCATAGAATTTCAGTTTCAGGCACGCTACTACCAATTGGGCCTGCTCAATGAAACTACCCGGCAAGTCTGGTTTGTACTTCATGGTTACGGACAACTGGCCCGGTATTTCCTGAAAAAGTTTGAATCACTAAATGAACACTCTGTTTGTGTGATCGCACCGGAGGGGCTCTCCCGGTTTTATTTGGAGCCGGTTGAAAGCCGGGCTGTTACCGGTAACAACCGCGTTGGTGCTACCTGGATGACCGCTGAAAACCGGTTAATGGACATCGATAATTATTTGCACTACCTCGACACCGTCTATCACCATGTGATTGGTAGTACAAGGAAAGTTCCTGTAACTATTGTCGGATTTTCACAGGGTGCAGCTACCGCAACACGGTGGGCTATCCATCAACCGGAAATTTTCCAACGATTAATTTTGTGGGCAGGGATTTTTCCAACCGATATGGATTTCAAGAAAGCCCATTCTATTTTCTCAACTAAAGAACTGGTGATGGTTTACGGAAAGCAGGATCCTTATCTGACGGATTCACGTCTAAAAGAAATCACGGCACTGACCGAAAAATTAAATCTGAATCCTCCGGTAATTACGTTTGACGGAGGACATGAAATTGATCAATCTACGTTGTTGAAATTGATTTAGACTGTGCGGTTAACCAACGTACTGCTTCCCTGTGCCTTAGGGAATACGGTGATGTCCGCCAGAACAACATGATCGGGGCGTGTTAGCACATAGACAATAACATCGGCAATATCATCACCGGTAAGTGGATCCAGTCCTTTGTATACAGCGGATGCGCGTTCTTCATCGCCTTTAAACCGCACTAATGAAAATTCAGTTTCAACCAGTCCAGGGTTGATTGAGGTAACCTTAATACCGTAGGGATTAAGATCCATTCGCATGCCGCGTGTCAGGGCATCTACAGCAAACTTGCTGGCACAATAAACATTGCCGTTGGGATAAACTTCTTTTCCTGCAATTGATCCAAGATTGATAATATGACCCGATTTACGTTCAATCATTCCGGGAACAATTTCCTTCGTAACATATAACAAGCCCTTCACGTTAATGTCGATCATGGCATCCCAGTCGCGCACATCACCGGTTTGAATCGGATCCAGTCCGTGTGCATTGCCTGCATTGTTTACCAGCACATCAATCTTCTTCCAGGCTTCGGGCAAAGCATGAATAGCCTTTTTCACCGCGTCCTGATCACGCACATCGAATGCGGTAATCTCAACCTCGGTCATTTTAGCCAGGACTGCTTTTTCGGTAATCAACCGGTCTTCTCTGCGGCCGCAAAGAATTAATTTGAAACCTTGTTTAGCCAGTGCATGCGCAGTAGCGCGGCCAATGCCCGATGTAGCACCTGTGATTAAGGCAATTCTGTTTTCCATCACTGAAAGATCATGTAAAACGTAATGGTGTTCGTATTGATGTATTTCAATGGAGCACCCAATGGATTCGTAGTATTATCCAGTTGGTTCAGCAACCCTCTTGAGAAACGGATCTCCGGTGAAAATTTAAACAAGGGAAAATAAAGGTCGAAACCGATGCCGGCATCCAGGCTCAGGTTAAAATCTTTTACCTCCAGCTTGTCGGTAACATTCTCCACATTGCGCTGGCCCGAAGCTTCAATTCCAGGCTTAATGCCGCCCACCATGTACATGCGTATGTTACCCCTGCGCATGGATTTATACTTGATCAGAAATGGCAGTTCAACCATGGTAGTTTCCACCAGCTCCTGCCTTGAGGTTTCATCGGTATAGCGGTAGGTTACAGTGTTTTCGTAAAACGCAACCTTGGGTGTGATGCGCAAATCGATAAACTCATGGGCACGTAAGTTTACCAGAAAGCCTAACGAGAATCCGGGTTTCCAACCGGGTTCTACGGAGTAAACCGTATCCAGTCCCGTTACCATCTGATCAGAGTATTGAATCTGGTAGGCGGTTGTATGCAGGCCAATTAAAAATCCATAGCTGACTTTTCGCTTCTCATCGTAGAACGGATTATTCTTACGAGCCCAGAGATAACTCTGCGCCTGAATAACACCTGAGGAGCACAGAAGAATGATCAGGATTATTTTTGAGCCGTATAGATCGAACTTATTCCGAAAGTCAGGGGCTTGCATGAAACATTTTTATATCCTACTTCCTTAAGTACATTCAGAAAATCATCACCATCCGGAAAAGCATCAACCGATTCAGGAAGATACGTATAGGCGGCTTTATCGCGTGAAATCCAATTTCCGAGTTTAGGCAAAATGGTTTTAAAATAAAAATTATACACCTGCTTAAATGGAAACCTGCGCGGCCGCGAAAACTCCAATACAACCAGCAAGGCACCCGGTTTCATAACCCGCAGTATTTCACCAAGGCCCAGTTTTAGATTTTCAAAATTGCGCACACCAAAAGCAACGGTTACAGCATCGAAATTATTTTCCTGAAAGGGTAAATTTTCAGAATCGGCCTGAATCATTTCAATGATAGAAGCCACACCCCGCTCCTGCATTTTCTTCCGGCCAACCTCCAGCATTCCGGAAGAAATATCAATACCGGTAATTTTTTCAGGATTTAATTTCAGCGCCTGGATAGCAAAATCACCCGTACCGGTGGCTACATCCAGCAGGTACTTAGGTTGAAGGGGCTTAAGGATATTAATTGCCTTTTTACGCCAGGCTTTGTCGATACCGAGGCTGAGAAAATGATTCAGAAAATCATACCGGTGGCTGATGTTATCGAACATGCGAGCCACCTGCTCTTTTTTTGACGCGGATTCTTCTTTATAAGGAACTACCTGCATGAACTTGCTTTATCCGATAACAACTGAGCGCGCGAAGTTGCTAAATTTCCATGAATAAAAAAGCCTCCTTTCGGAGGCTAAGTACCCTAAAGACCTATTATTAGTTGGAAATTACTTTAAACTCAACTCTCCGGTTCAGTTCTCGGCCTTCTTCTTCATCATCGTTGCTCGCCAACGGCCGGGTTTTACCGTATCCTTTTGCTTCAATTCGTCTTGGATCAATTCCCTTTTGTGTCAGGAAATTCTTGACGGCTTCTGCCCTGCGTTGGGACAGGGTCATGTTGTAAGCCATTGTTCCGATGTCATCCGTGTGGCCGGCTATTTCCACCTTCATGGCGGGGTTCTGAATCATCATGCGTTCCAGTTTATTCAACTCGGTATACGACTCTTGCTTAAAGGTGGCTTTATCGAAATCAAAATAGATG
>JALOMY010000241.1 GCA_025455225.1 Cyclobacteriaceae bacterium
CCTCGTTATTCGGAAGAACTTCAAAATAAGAATCCTGAAAAACTCCGCATCGCTTACCTGAATGATACACTCACATCAGAAGGTATTCAGCCGGAAATACGTCAGGCTTTATCCTCACGTCTGGAATCATTAAAAAAGCAGGGACACCGGGTGGAAGGAATTGAATTCCCCCTTATGGAATATGTTCTTCCAACCTACTACATCCTGGCCACAGCTGAAGCCAGCTCAAACCTTTCGCGTTACGATGGAGTGCGTTACGGACATCGCAGTGCTTCTGCTCACGATCTTGAATCACTCTATAAAAAATCACGATCAGAAGGGTTTGGCCCGGAAGTTCAACGAAGAATTTTGCTTGGTACGTTTGTGCTCAGTGCCCGCTATTACGATGCCTACTACACCAAAGCCCAGCAGATCCGCAGGCTCATCCGTGAACAAACCAAGGCCATCTTTAAGGAGTATGATTTTCTGGTGATGCCGGTGGCCCCAACTACGGCCTTTAAACTTGGGGAACACAGTAGCAACCCGCTGGAAATGTACCTGGCAGACTTGTTTTCCGTGCAGGCCAACGTGGCCGGAGTTCCGGGGATTTGCGTACCTTGCGGTAGTGACAACCAAGGTCTGCCGGTTGGCTTGCAGATTCTTACCGATGATTTCGAGGAATCCAGGTTATTCCGGTTTGCTGATGGATTGATGAAACTGAGCTGATATGCGAACCCTTCTTATTCTGAGCTGGATTGTGATTACCTCCTGGTTTGCTGTTGCACAAAGCGAAGAACCCGTTGTTGATTCGCTGGAAGTTGCGTTGGCTGAGGAGGAGATCATGTTCAAGGAAGACAGCCTCAGTGCCATTTACTATTCCCTTGTTTCAGATGTTGAATTTGTACCGGGTGACGATAATCCTTCGTTGATTCAGGAGCGGTTACAATGCCTGGAACAAACCATTCCGCTTCACTATAACGACCGCATCCATTCATTCATCAATTATTTTACGGTGCGCGACCGTGAATATACGCGAATGGTAATCCGCAGGAAAAATGTTTACTTCCCAATATTCGAAAAATACCTCGCTCAATATGGCTTGCCCGATGAACTGAAGTATTTATCCATTATTGAATCCGGCCTTAATCCGAAAGCGGTTTCACGAGCCCGGGCCGTAGGACTTTGGCAATTCATGGCCCCGACAGGAAGAATGTACGGACTTCATGCCGACTGGTACATCGATGACAGGATGGATCCTGAAAAATCAACGGAAGCCGCGTGCCGGTATCTTCTTCAATTATATAATATGTTTGGCGATTGGGAGCTTGCCCTGGCGTCTTACAATGCAGGGCCCGGTAATGTAAAGCGTGCCATCCGAAGATCAGGCTATAAAAAAACATTCTGGGAAATATTTCCGTACCTGCCTCGCGAAACACGTTCCTACGTTCCTCAACTCGTGGCCATGATTTATACCATGAACTACCTGGAGGAACATAATTTCATTGATGGTGAACACGAGGCGATTATTCCTCACGATACGATCCAGGTGAATAAGTTTTTACATCTCGAAACACTGGCTTCCTTAACGGGATCCTGCCTGGAAGATTTTCAGCGACTGAATCCATCCATCCTGCGCAATGCCATACCGGATAATTCCAGGACCTATACTGTACGAATTCCGTTGTTCGCTAAAGAGAATCTGGAATCTAACCGGCTTGCCATTCTTGATTCAGCTTCTAAAGTCGGGCAGAAAGAATTGGAGGTTCTTGCCCGGAATACGGAAGGAAGTACCTATGGCCGCGACCGGATTATTTACCGCGTAAAAAGTGGCGATGTGCTGGGCTCCATTGCCATGCGGTATCGTGTTTCAGTAAACAGCCTGAAACAATGGAATAACTTGCGAAGCAATACCATTCGCGTAGGCCAGCCCCTTACAATTTGGATCAAGCCTCCTGCATCAGGCACAAGTGTAGCTTCTACTGCAACTCCGCAGCCTGCTCCCGCCCAATTGCCGGCTTCCAAAACCTACACCGTTCAACCGGGTGATACATTATGGAGCATCTCCAGAAAATACGAAGGACTCACCATTGAAAAGATCAAACAACTGAATAATCTTAGTTCCAGCAACATTAAGCCGGGGCAGACTCTTATTCTTTCCATGTAATCATTTTTTGCGACTGACGAAATAATGCGTGACGAACGTGCACCTTGGTGCATTATGCAGTAAACTTGCACTATGAGAGTTGTTAGTATTCTGCTGATCAGCCTGATCGGATTTTTTTCCTGCACCACATCTGAAAAAACCCGGGTAGAAAACCTCCCCAGTGCAACCGGAAAACCGGGCGATATGATTATCATCATGGATTCCATTCAATGGAAAGGTGAACTCGGCAATCAACTTCGGAAAATTTTTAAGCCGGAAGTTCCCGGCCTCCCGCGCGATGAACCTTTATTTGATGTGATCTATGTTTATCCCCGCAAAGGTTACACGTTATTGACCCAGATCCGCAACCTGGTTTTTGTATTCACCCTGGATCAGAATACGGCCGGCTCTAAAATCATGAAGGAAACGTTCACAGAAGAAACCCTTCAAAAAATTAAGAATGATACCTCATTTTTCCTGGTTACCCGCAAGGACGAATATTCGCGCGGCCAGGAAGTTATGTACCTTTTTGGTGACACCCAGGAAAACCTCATCCGGCACCTGGAGAAAAACAGCCGCCAAATCCAGGATTATTTCAATAGCGTTGAAAAGCGAAGACTGTTGAACTCCCTAAACCGGACTGCATCAACCAAAGCAGTTACCGAATTTCTTCGAAAAGAAAATGATATTGAGTTGCGTGTACCCTTCGGATTTAAACTGGCTGACAAACAAAATGACTTTGTATGGCTTCGCCAGATGGATGCGCGTGTTGATAAAAATGTATTCATTAGCTGGAGGCCCTATGAAAGTGAATATCAACTTCTGCCGGATAGTATTGTGTATTGGCGGGATGAGATCACCAGAAAATATTTATTCGAAGATCCTGAAAACCCGGAAAGTTACCTGGTTACTGAACTACAAGTTCCGTTCAAACCATTGAAAGCTTCGCAGGTAAACTTCAATAAACGATTTGCCATGGAACTTCGCGGCCTCTGGAAAACCAATACACAAACCATGGGAGGGCCGTTTATCAGTTATACCTTCGTTGATCAGAAAAAACAAATGCTGTATTACATCGAAGGATTTTGTTTTAGCCCTGGCCAGGATCAGCGTGAAACCATTCGTGAACTGGAAGCTATTCTATGGACCTTTAAATCGGCCGATGATTTAACACCCGCTTCAAAAGAAAGTAAGTGATTTTCTAAATCGCGAATTAGCGTAAATCATTCTTACAAATGAATTGGAGTATGCTATCTTTGGCTGCTTAATGCTATTCTGATGGCTTTGAAAATTCGAAAGCAGGATGCCCTCAATTATCACATGCAGGGGCAGCCCGGTAAAATTGAAGTTGTTCCAACCAAAGTACTGAGTTCTCAACTTGATCTGGCGCTCGCTTACTCACCCGGAGTAGCCGAACCATGCAAAGAGATTGCCGCCAATAAGGAGGATGTGTATAAATATACATCGAAAGGCAACCTGGTGGCGGTTATCTCAAATGGAACGGCCGTGTTAGGCCTCGGCAACATCGGGCCTGAAGCAGCCAAGCCCGTGATGGAAGGAAAGGGTGTGTTGTTTAAAAAATTTGCCGGCATCGATGTATTCGACATTGAAATTGACGAGCAGGATCCGGATAAGTTCATTCAAATTGTTAAAGCACTTGAGCCAACTTTTGGTGGAGTGAACCTGGAAGACATTAAAGCACCCGAGTGTTTTAAGATTGAACAGGAACTGCGGGAGAAAATGAATATCCCTATCATGCACGATGATCAGCATGGTACAGCCATCATCTCCGGTGCCGCTTTATTAAATGCACTCGAACTGGTCGGTAAGAAAATTGACGAAATAAAAATTGTGGTTAACGGAGCAGGCGCAGCTGCGGTAAGTTGTACCCGGTTGTATTTCGAACTGGGCCTCAAAGCCGAAAACCTGGTGATGTGCGACAGCAAAGGTGTAATCAACAAAGACCGCAAAGACCTTGACCCGATCAAAGCTGCATTCGCAACCTCAAGAAAAATTACCACCCTTCAGGAAGCCATGAAAGGAGCCGATGTTTTTCTGGGCCTTTCCAAAGAAGATGTGCTGAAGCCTGAAGATATTTTAGCCATGGCCAAAGATCCGATTGTCTTTGCCCTGGCCAACCCAAACCCGGAAATCGCCTATGATGTTGCCAAACGAACTAGGCCCGACCTGATCATGGCAACCGGCCGTTCCGACCATCCCAACCAGGTAAACAACGTACTGGGTTTTCCTTACATCTTCAGAGGTGCATTGGATGTACGGGCAACTGAAATTAATGAAGCCATGAAGTTAGCCGCAGTCTATGCTATCGCAGCCCTGGCTAAAGAGCCCGTTCCTGAAATTGTGGTGAAAGCCTATGGAGCAGACAAGATCACATTTGGAAGGGAATATCTCATACCGAAGCCACTTGATCCGCGATTAATTACGATTATCTCCCCTGCTGTGGCCAAAGCTGCGATGGATTCCGGGATGGCCAAACGGCACATTGAAGATTGGAACGCTTATCATCAGGAACTTTTAAATCGCATTGGTATCGATCAGAAACTGATGACCCGCATCATCGATCGCGCCAAGAAAAATCCGAAACGAATTGTTTTTGCAGAAGCCCATCATCTTAAAATTCTTAAAGCTGCACAAACCGTACAGGAAGAAGGTATTGCCCATCCCATCCTGTTAGGCGATAAGGAAGAAATTGAACGGTTAATAAAGGAACATGATCTGGAGTTGGATTGTCCGATCATTTATCCGCAGAATGAA
>JALOMY010000242.1 GCA_025455225.1 Cyclobacteriaceae bacterium
AGCATAGCGTACGGAATGGATAGAATACTTGCCCAGGCAATGCCAACACCTATCATCGAGAACCACAACCAGGTTGGATCTTTAATAAAGTAAAACGACATCAGGCCGATGCCGCCACAGAATAAAGCAATCAGATGTGTGATTTTCCGGCTTGTATATTTAGCCAGCACAGGTAGTAAGAGAGCGGCTAAGGCTGCTATTCCGTTATAGACACCAAATAGGTTGCCTACCATGGATGCACCTTCATTGTACTCTGCTGAAGTTGTATCTGTTGAATGATAAATATGGCTGGTCACAGCCGAAGTAGTATAGATCCACATAGCAAAAAGGGCAAACCAGGAGAAGAACTGAACATAGGCTAATTGTACCATTGTTCTTGGCATGGAGTTAAAATCCTTTACAATGTTAACCAACCCCAGATAGGAACGTCCCTGACGAATGTAAATCCCTGCCATTACGTGAACGATTCCAAAAATTCCAAGTCCCAATCCCAGAACAAAAAGTTCTTTTTCTAATTTCAGAAAATAAACAATTGCAGATATAAGAAGGCCTAATCCGATTAGTATAGTACCCAACCGGTTGAACCTCGATTGATAGTATTCTTCATTATCAATCTTTTTATGTTCACGATTACGTAAGCTTTCTTCGAACTCAGGTTGCGGAGGGTATTCCTTGGTGCTTATTACTGTCCAGATAACGGTGATAAAAAGCATGAAGGCACCGATATAAAATGAATATTTCACCGAATCCGGTATGGTGCCGGGTACATCAGCAACATTGGCTATTCCAAACCAGTTGGTAAATATCCAGGGTAAGAAGGAAGCAATGATTGCACCTGTACCAATAAAAAAGCTTTGCATAGCAAAGCCGGTTGTTCGCTGAGCAGGGGGGAGCATATCGCCAACAAAAGCACGGAAGGGTTCCATACTGACATTGATTGATGCATCCATGATCCAGAGCACCCCAACAGCCATCCATAAGAAAGTTGAATTGGGCATCAGGCAAAGAGCAATCGAGGCGAATAAAGCTCCGAATGCAAAATAGGGCCTCCTTCGGCCCCATGTTGGATGCCAGGTTCTGTCGCTGTAATATCCAATGATCGGTTGAACTATAAGACCGGTAATGGGAGCCGCTAACCAGTAAAGTGCAAGGTTAGCTGTATCTGCACCCAGTGTTTCAAAGATCCGGCTTGTGTTTGCATTTTGAAGGGCAAAGCCAAATTGAATACCGAGAAACCCAAAACTCATATTCCAGATTTGCCAGAAGCTTAACCGTGGTTTTGCAAGTGGTTGGGAGGACATAATTTATAGTTTGGTTATCCGTAAAATCTCAATAAAATATTAAAGTAAGGTTAATGTATTTTTTTGATCTTTTAAATTGGGTTTGCCTGAAAAGTTCTGAACAGGCAGCTCATTAACTAATGCAAGGGAGCGAGTGAATTCTGAAAGTTGAAAAATTTTAGGTAAAGGCCGTACCCTCCACCATCAAGATGGAACCAGGCTTTTTATGTAACATTATTTTGTTTTGTTAATTCACCATTCAACTACCATTGAATTACTACCTGGTTCTTAGTATAAGGAGTGGTTACATAGGGTAGGTTAACTATCTTCGGACCTTCCGGCATTACTTTAACCGGATCGTAATTAGCAATTGATTCTACAAAACGATAGTCAGTGAAGTGAAACGCATGCTGAGTATTGTTAATTGTAACTTCACGCAGACCATCAAATCCGTGAAAATAGATTGTCATTGATTTGTAGGATGAGATAAAAGAACCTTCTGCCGGATTGATAATAAATTGTTTTTTCGCTGGATGGAACTCGAGCTTTCGTTTGTGAAAGACTCCGGACTGATAATCAAAGGTATCACCATCATCCTCATACAATACGAATGAATTGTCATGATCTCCATTGTATAGATGAATTTCAAGGACCTCGCCATGATCAGCGGTGGTTTTTCCTGCATACGGACGAGCCGGTATTATGGAAGACCCCCTGGTAAAAACCGGTAATTTATCTAACGGACAATCTGAAATCAGGATCTGATTTCCGTGAAATTGTTGGTCGGTCAGAAAATCATACCAGTTTCCTTCCGGTAAAAATACTTTGACGAGCTCTTTTGAGCTTTCAACAGGGGCAACCATCAGGGCTGGTCCGAAGAAATACTGGTTATGAAACCGGTGATCATAAACTAAATCAGCAAAAGGAAAATAAATTGCCAGTGATCGGTTAATGGGCATTCCGGTTTTGGATGCATCATAAAAAAGCGAATAGAGATAGGGAAGAAGCCGGTAACGAAGCTTGATGTAATTCCTGGAAATTTCTTCGACCCGTTCACCGAAAGACCAGGGTTCAGAGTCGCGGGTGTTAATCATGGTATGTCCCCGGAAGAATGGTGAAAATGCACCGATTGAAATCCAGCGCGCAAAGAGGCGTTCATCGGTATTGCCAACAAATCCGCCAACATCATATCCGCAAAAGGCAATACCGGTTAATCCGAGACTATTTACCAATCGAACTCCAATCAGCATATGTTCATCATAAGCTACATTATCACCGGTCCACACGGCTGAGTAGCGTTGAACACCGGAAAAAGCAGATCGTGTGAGGTTAAAAGGACGTCTTCCTTTCATCAGCGACTTCGTTCCTTCGTATGTGCTACGTGCCATTTGAAATCCGTAAAGGTTACGCCCCCTTCGCATCGTTGCCTTGTTGCCTTCAAAATCCATTTCAATAGATTCCGGAAGCATATTCCCCCAGGTGGCGATCTCATTCATGTCATTCCAATATCCATCTACACCAAGATCCACATAGGCTTTCAACTGGTTCATCCACCATTTCCGTGTTTCTGGTTTTGTAAAATCAGGGAAGTGACACCAACCTGGCCATACCTGACCGGTATAATAGGTTCCATCAGGATATTTGATAAAGACATCGTTTTTCTTACCATCCTCATAAGTTGCATAACCTTCTTCTGCCTTTATGCCCGGATCGCACATCAGCACAACATGGTAACCAAGACCTTTTAATTCCATAAGCAATTGAGCAGGGTCTGAAAAATCCTTACTGCTCCAGGTAAATATTTTGTATTTATCCATGTAATGGATATCAAACACGATGGCATCGGCCGGAATGTCTTTCTCCCGAAATGTATTGGCCACATTCATAACTTCTTTATCCGGGTAATAGCTATACCGGCATTGCTGATAACCAATGCTCCACAGGGGAGGGAGTTCCATGCGCCCGGTCAAAAAGGTATAATGTTTAATAATTTCAGAGACACTTTCACTAAACATGAAATAGTAATCCATTTCACCACAATCGGCAGCAAAGCTGGAGAATCGGTTGTTGGAGGCCCCGAAATTGAAAAATGATTTGTGGGAGTTATCCAGGTAGATTCCATAGATAAGTTGATGATGAATGCCAATGTAAAATGGCATGGAGCAATACAATGGATCGGTGCTTGCATTGTAGGCGTATGCATCGGTATTCCAGTTAATATAACCCTGGCCTCTCCGGTCGAGCGGACCATTTTTCTCACCCAGTCCCAGGAAGCGTTCGCCTTCCTGAAGTTTTTTGTACGTAGTAACCTGGTCGCCTATCCAATTTGTACCCAAAGAATCGTCTTCGTTAATAATTTTGCCATCAGGTGTTGAGAATGTAAATCGGACTGGATTTCGGTTAATTTGAATGTGGATTTTTTTACTGATTACAATCAGGCTGTCTTTCGTTTCTTCAATTACCGGAGTCAGTGCTTCCGGTACAGCGACAACGGCATAGGAAAAATCTTCAAAGAAAGACTCGCGCGTAATGGTAATGCGAACTGTATTGTTATTATAAAACAGGATCCTGAATTGGGCTTCGCTTGTTTTACCTATTATGCCATTAGCTGTTTTATCCCAGTGTGTAAGCGAGGAAAGCGATTGACTGACTACCGATTTAAACTTCGACATGGATCAACGTGATTGAAATTTTTACTTAAATAAGAGTAAAAATTTCAATTACCCTTCCTCAGGAAAGAAGAAAAATACAATAACGGATTTCGAACGGATTAACCGGGTAGGTTCTTCCAGATTGCAGTACTACTTTTTCTTTAGAGACGATTCACGAATTATCAATCGGGTTTTCAGGATTTTGGTTTCCGGTACAAAATCAGAATCATCCTTATCCCGTTTTTCAATCTGACGAATTAAAAGTTTTGCTGCTTCCTGGCCCATCTCAAATCCGGGCTGATCTACAGATGAAAGGGGCGGATCCAGTAATGAACTGAAGATCCAGTTGCTGAAACCAACCAGGGCAACATCTTTGGGTATTTTTAATCCCTTTTCTTTTATGGCCTGCATGGCACCCATGGCTGCCGGGTCATTGGTTGCAAAAATTGCATCGGGGCGGTTTTTTAAGGTCAGCAGTTTTTCAGTTGCAGCACGGCCTTCTTCAATCGTTCCGGAAGGACAAATTGCAACCAGTTCTTTATTAAACGGAATGTTATGTTCTTTCAATGCCTCCATGTATCCTTCAAGGCGTTGCTTGCTGATATCCAGATTAGGCGGACCTTCCAGGTGTGCAATACGTTTGCAGCCCTGATCAATAAGATGAAGGGTTGCTTCTTTAGCTCCGGTAAAATCATCCACAATAATTTTACTGGCTTGTTCCGTCTTATATACACGGTCAAAGAAAACAATGGGTACTCCTTTAGCCAAAATGGATTCAATGTGGTCGAAATTGGAAGTCTCCCTGGATACCGACATTAACATACCATCTACGCGGCTGTTAAACAGGGCCTTAATATCTGTTATTTCGCGTGACTGGGATTCATTGGATTGAGCAAGGATTACATTATACCCGGCACTGTAAGCAACATCTTCAATACC
>JALOMY010000026.1 GCA_025455225.1 Cyclobacteriaceae bacterium
TGTTGTGGAAATCTTCTGAAGATTAAAATCGAATCCCGTAAATGCGGATAATACAATGCTAAGTATATAGGCATGGATGCTTTCGCGAATCAGTAACTTGGAAACGGAAAAGAATCCTTTGGACCTTGTTCAAACTCAGGTATCCTTATCATTTATTGATGGAAAATGAAATTAAAAGCGTTGCGAATATCACCCGGCAGGATGTTAGCGACTTCCTGGAATTGGCATAAGCACATTCGTTAAAACTACAAGTAGAATTATACCCATTCAACCAGACATTGATGGACCAAAAACAGAAACACATAAAAGGGCTAAAAGTATTATTGGTCTCCTTAATGATTATGATGATGAAAGTCATTTTACCGGATTGACTGAGGTCATAAAGCAAAAGATGACTTATGGGTAAATTAGTATCGGATTCAGGCCTATATAACCTTTCGATCTGTATGAAATATCCGATCTTATTGGCTCGTCTATTACTGGTTTCGTATAGTATTTTTCTGCTATTGTTTTCAACGGGGGATCGTGTGAACAGAGAGGATTTTGTTCATATTTTAATACCGGTAGCGATTGTTTTGATTTTAATCGTTTTGGTAAACCGTGCTTTTCTGAGTGGCCTTGCGATTATGGTGTTATTCTTATTTACAATCTGGTACTTTAAAACCTGGTCGGAAACCCTTCTATTTTTAATCGTATCAGCGCCTTTGGCAGTTGCCAGTATCTTATTCTTTCTGGGAATAAAGGCCAGGGAAGAATTAATTGAATAAACTGAAGGTGATCTGCTATTCCCTGTTTCCGATCAGCACTATTTCAATAAAAAATGCCCGGGTATTTTTGATGTGCCCTTCAGACAATTCATTACGAGTTCCCCCAATGAAGGTCCGTGTTTAAATCCGTGGCCAGAACCGCCACCAAGAAAGAATACATTTTTGGCTTCAGGATGATGATCAAAAAGAAAATTACCATCCGGAGAGTTTTCGTACGGACAAACCCGGTTTTCAATCAGCGGTGAATTGGCAAGACCTGGAAAGCGGTGGGTAATGAATTTCCGGGCATCTTGTAAAACTTGTTCATTAATGGTCCGGTCTCCATCGGTAGGATCAAAAGCTTCTCCACGTTTGTCAACGCCAATCTTAAATCCACGGAAACTGTTACCCGGAATTCCGTAATAGAAATCTTTTCCATCGGCATCAATCCACACCGGGAATCCCTCGTATAGAGTGGCTTCCTTATGGGGTACACCAAAGTAGTAAACTTCTTGTTTTGTGCAGGTAATGAAGTTGCTTAGAACATCGGGAAACAAACGGCCCAACCAGGAACCACAAGCAAACAAGTAAGCATCGGCTTTAATTGTGTTCCCGTTTAAAAGTTTTAATTCCGTTAAGCGTCCGTTATTAATCAAACCGGGTTGTACATAGTCTTGTACATAAGCACCTCCTTCTTCGATAAAAGCCTGGTGAACAGCCTGACATGAAACGCGGGCATTGAGACAGCCTCCAAACGGATCGAGATAAGCATGACTTAAATCATCGGTATTTAATATTTTGAAACGGTCGTGAAGCTCCTTGTTGGTAAGTTTAAGGTACTCCGTCTTGTGTTTATGTGCGTAGGGCATGGAGTCATCAACCAGAGGTGTGTGTGCTTCATAACACATCCACAAAACTCCCTTGTTAATGAACAAACTTTTCTTCCATCGTTCTTCATGTTCTTTCCATAATTGAAGTGCCCGAACATTCAGATCGAAATAGAATTCATTCGCTCCATAGGTGGATCGGATAACGCGTGTTTCATCACCTGAGCTGGATCTGGAATTACCCGGTCCCCATGCGTCAATCAGGATGACTTTATAAAGATTACGAAGAAGAAACAAAGATGCCCAACCACCGAAGGCACCGGCACCAATTACGGCAATAGTACTTCCCTTAGGCAAGGGTTCAATGGATTTACCCTGAGTTGCGTCAAGACCGGGAGCAAAGGTGTTGGTGGCCATGGATTCGGTTGTTATTTTCCAGGGAGGTTATTACTTAGCCGTTCCAGCTGGCAGGATCAAAGCGCCAGGCTTTAAGTGAGATTAAATCTTTCTCAGTAACATATTGTTGCTGAACTGCGCAATTCACCAGGTGAGTATAATCACTCAGGCTTACCAGGTTAACTTTTTCTTTTTTGAAATTCTCAACAGCCACATCAAATCCATAGGTAAAAATGGAAACCATGCCCAGCACTTCGGCCCCTGTATCCCGGATGGCTTGCACTGCTTTTAGTGAACTTCCCCCGGTTGAAATCAGGTCTTCTACTACGACCACCTTATCGTTTTTTTCGATTCTGCCTTCAATCAGGTTTTCCATACCATGCTCTTTAGGTTTGGGGCGAACGTAGGAGAAAGGCAGACTCAAGGCATCGGCTACCAGCGCGCCCTGGGCAATTCCGGCCGTAGCAACTCCCGAAACAGCCGTTGCTGTGCTAAAGTGCTGCTGAACGGCTTCAATAAGTCCTTCTTTAATACGATTACGTATATTGGGGTAGGATAGGGAAAGTCGGTTATCACAATAAATAGGCGATTTCCAACCCGAAGCCCAGGTAAAGGGTTTTTGGGTGCTCAGTTTGATGGCCTGTATTTTCAGCAGCATAATGGCCACGGTTTCTGCGGTGGAAGTTTGAATTTTTACTAGTGACATAGCCCATATTTATTTCCCCAAAATTGCCGAATCGGTTGGTTAAATCAAGGTATTGTGACAAAACCCTTAATTTTCTTTAATGACCCCTTGCCTCAATCCGGATTATTTAATTTTTTGCAGTAATGGTATCTCACATTAGCGTCATAAAATGATCATTTTTATCAATGACATTCCTGTCAGCATTTACAAGACAGAACAAGGTCCGGCTGAAGGAAATTACAATCATATTATTGACGCCTCCATTGAGCCGATTTCAAGGGCTAAATTAATCCATCATGTGTGGGTTAAAAATGTACACGAACCGGAGTTTGGTACGTTGCTTGAATTTTTGAATTCGAAAGTTCCATTAGGCATTTTGTCGCTGCACATTACTGTGCATAACTACGATGCCATCAAGGAATTCCTTCGCCTGAAATACAAGATTATCAAGGCAGCCGGTGGGCTCGTACGGAAGAAGGATAAATTTTTAATGATCTACCGCATGAAGAAGTGGGATCTGCCCAAAGGTAAAAAAGAAAAGCGCGAAGCATTTATTGATACGGCAGTGCGGGAAATTGAAGAAGAATGTAACATCAAAGTTAAACTCGGGCCCAAAATCTGTACTACCTGGCACACCTATACTATGAACCGCAGGGCCATGCTGAAAAAGACAAAATGGTATGCCATGGATCTTATTGACGACAGCAGCATGAAACCAAGTGCCGAGGAGGATATTGAAGACCTCCGTTGGATGAATCCGAAAGAAGTCTACCATGCTCTGGAACATTCCTACCGATCCATCCGTCACGTATTTGAAAAATATTATGAGCTGATGGATGTAAAATCCATTCGTTAAAGCTGGTAAGGAAGAAAATTCGATACATCACCTTTGTATCGGTGTACCTCACGTATGATTGACGAACTGATGGAAGCAAACTGGGGAGATGTGATTAAGAATACTGATTCCAGTTCCTCGTTCAGATAACGGTTTACCTGGGCAATACTGTTTTCATATTCAAAATCGGTGGTGTTTCGCAAACCCCGCAATAGGTAGCGCGCTCCGTTTTTCTTTGCAAATTCAGCCGTTAATTCGGCAAAGATTACCACTTTAATACCAGGATAATCCTTGAACGTTTTTTCAATGCGTTCCTTCATCAGGTTAATATCGAAATACCGAACGCTTTTTCCGCTGTTATAACCAATAGCGATAATGATCTGATCAAATAATTTCAATCCGCGCAAAACAATATCTTCGTGGCCTTTAGTAAAGGGATCAAACGACCCGGGAAAAAGCGCTATGCGTGTCATTGATTTTGGGGTTACGAAGTAAAGGTCGGCAATTCATTAGGAATACCAATCGGTTTATAACAGGCTGATGCTGTATAAATCAAAGTAATGATGATCCTGTGCTTCATCGAACACATATCCGAACGTAAGGTTGGAGGGCCTGTTGCCGAAACTTACATTCTGGATGTACTTATAAAATTCATGATAATGCGGAGAGTTGTTGCCAATGTATCCCCACAGTACAACCTGGCTATTTTTCTGATCGATGTTCAGTGTTTTCATTACCATCATGATGTACTTGATGTAATCCTGGAAATTATGAATGCTGAATTGGTTGTAATACATCAATTGATTTTGGTCCAGGTATACGATATGAAACTTAAACCGGTCGATATACAGGTAAAGTGGATTATCCGATCGGGTTTTATGGTATTCCATAATACCTTCAATTAAAGCTGCCGATTGATGAAAAAGACGAAATTGTTTCTTCGGATAATGTTGTTCGAGCCAGTTGTGGAAAATGGAATATACTGCAAAGATGGTAACAGCCTCCGATCTGGGCATAGTTAAATGATGAACTTCTTCCTTCCGGGTATTGAAATGTGCATTGAACTGAAGATAGGCAGATGATAAGTCATCATCGAATAGAGATGTTGGTACCTGTACGTATTTCTGATTTTTAAAAGATACCCGGATGTCGTTCCAAAATCCAGCATTGAGGAAAGCATGCTGCTCAAATAATTCATCCAGTGCTTCCAGAAGGTCTTCGGGTGATGATACAGCAGGGAAAATGTAGTCTTCCAGGTACAGTAACCGGGAGTCTTGAATAACGGCTGTTTGAAGATCACGGGCACCTACATTCAGCAACAGGGTGTATTCATGGATGTTGTCGGCTTCAAAACGATCATCCTTGATTTTCCTAATCTGCTTAAACGAGGTGATTGTCTGCACTTATTCCCAGTTACCGGCAGTGGTTACATCAGTCCTGGAACCAAACCGCAAAGGCTTTTTATTCTTTGATTCATTGGATTCCTTTCGTTCGGGGTTGATAGGAGCAGGGTCTTTAACTTCAATTACCCATACTTTTATGCCACTGCGGTCAATCTGATCAACAAAAATATCGAAAGACTTATCGGTACCTGGTACGGTTGCCAATGATTTGATATCCACATCCGGGTTGAGTTGATAATCCCAAAAAGTAATCAGGTTTTGACCTTTCCGAACACGGTCACCGTTTGAAATACTGGCCAGGCTGCTGATAGTACCTTTATCCAGGAAAGAATATTCATCAATTCGTTCCGTGTTATCGCGCTTCATCCGGTAGGATTTGGTTCCCTTTACCACGTAATCGCCTACATTTTTAGAAAAACCCAGGAAAGTTCCGTCATCCGGAGCGTTTACGGTTATGGTTTTTCTGAAGATTTTATCTTTTGCTGAAATATATCCAATTGTATCAATGGTAACCTGCACACTATCAACACCATAACTCAATGGGATGATAGTTTCAGTCTTAACGGTAATGGGTAATGTTGCGTTCTCAATGAAATTGATCAGGGAATCAAAATTGCTGGTGTACCGTCCGTTTGCTTCCAGAAAGGCTTTTTCGGCTTCCCGAATCACAGACAACTTGTCAATGATCTGACGCTCCGTTGAGGTTATTCTATCGCGGAATTCAATGGTTGAACTAATGCTGTTATAGAGGTAGTACGCTAACGCTAAGCTGATGACAAAAAGAACAATGGAAAGAATTCTGGTCAGGTTCATTGTTTAAGGTTTAAGGCCACAAGTATAATTATTTTGAGGGGTAAAAAACAAGGTAAAATCCGTGTTTGGAGCAACTAAATTTTATAGTGCCCTGTCAGTTTCATCAGTTCTTCCGGATTGTGGCAAATGCTGAAAATTCCATGTTTTTGCGATGATTTCAATGCTTTGATTTCCTCCCATCGTAAAAATTCAACGGCTTGAATTATCTGGGTATCCGGGCTCATTTCCGGGTCATAGCCAATCAGCGTCTCAGGCGATTCTGTTTCTACCGTAAAAAACAATTCGATGGCGTGTAACGGTGGTCTGAGAACCTCCACCACAAAGCGGAATTCCTTAACCTGAATGATGAGCCCCGTCTCTTCAACAAATTCGCGTTTCAGTGCTTCTTCCAGGCTTTCCCCAAATTCAACACCTCCACCTGGTGGAACCCAAAAGGTGTTCTCTGTGCCCATTATATGATTGACCAACAACAAACTGTTATTTTTCCAACACAATCCACATACCCGTATTCTCGTTCGGTTACCATATAATTCGACAAGGTTTTGACTCATAAGGGTTACCAACAAGTGATTAATTAAATGGATGCTTTAAAGCCACAATTTTTGAAATATTGCACTTTATTGGCAGAATTGTTGTTGAACCATTGTTAAATTTGAAAAAAATCCAATATGAAAAAGTTTTTGATCCTCATCATTTTTGCAGCTTTTACCGCTACCGGGTTTGCTCAGCAGGCAAAGACGCAGGCTGTTAAGGCCAACGGTCCGGTGTTGACATTTGAGAAGAACACCCATGATTTTGGCGATATCTTCCAGGGAGATAAAGTTGAGCAGGTATTTAAGTTTACCAACACAGGAAATGAACCGCTGATCATCAGCAATATTCAGGTAACCTGTGGTTGCACAGCTCCGGAGTGGCCTCGTAATCCGATTCCTCCGGGCGGAAAAGGTGAAATCAAGATCGCGTTTAACAGTGCTGGCAAGATGGGACGTCAGAATAAGACCGTCACTGTAATTTCAAATGCTGTGAATGAAGGCAATACCATTAGTTTCGTAACCACCATTCTCGACAAAAAACCTCAATAAATTTTATTTGATCAATCAAGAACCATCCTGATTCCGTCAGGATGGTTTTTTTATTTTTCTGAATTCAGCGCGCCTACAAAAAGCATTGCCCATCCTGCAATCATCATAACTCCTCCAAAAGGTGTAATCATGGCAATACCGGATAATCCGGTGAAGCATAGCAAGTAAAGGCTTCCGCTAAATAGGAAAACACCGGCAACCCAACTGATGGAAGCATAACGTAACCACCTTGATTCATTGTGATGCATCAACAGGCCACATCCTAACAAGGCCAATGCGTGATAGAATTGATAGCGTACGGCCAGTTCAAAAGTTTCTAATCGTCCGGAAGCGGTAAGCATGGGTTTTAAGGCATGTGCGCCAAATGCACCCAATGCAACACCTAATAATCCAAGAACGGAAGCCGATAACAGAACACTTTTTCGTTTCATCATTTTCTTTATTTAAGCCGCTCGCCAAATATAGCTGAGCCTATGCGAACCAGGGTACTTCCTTCTTCAACAGCCAATTTATAATCACCACTCATCCCCATCGACAGTTCCTTCATTTCCATATTGGCCGGAAGCGGCATGCTCTTTAACTGATCGTAGAATTTTTTCAAGGTTCGGAATTCATCACGCACCTGATCGGTATCGGATGTGTTGGTAGCCATGCCCATTAATCCTGTAATTCGAATAGAACTGAGTTTTTCCAGTGCGCCCTGGTGAAGTAATTCCAATACTTCAGCTTCTGAGAAACCGAATTTCGATTCCTCCTTCGCGATATGGATTTGTAGCAGGCAATGAATGGTTCGCCTTGCTTTTATTGCTTGTTTATTGATTTCGGCCAGAAGTTTATAACTATCTACCGAATGAATTAAATGGATAAAGGATGCGATGTATTTTACCTTATTGGATTGAAGGTGGCCAATCATATGCCATTGAATATCGGTGGGCAAGGCTTCGAACTTGGAAACCAGCTCCTGCACTTTATTCTCACCAAAGATTCGGTGACCGGCTTCATAGGCTTCCATTATCACATCAACCGGTTGTGTTTTACTCACTGCAACCAGGGTACAATGTGCAGGTAGTTGCTGCTTGAGTGAGGCTATATTTTTTTTAATGTCCATTCCGTAATTTTAGTCATCAGTCGGCAAATTTAACCCTTAATACAACATGGCGATACTCGGAACTCTTTTGAAGAAAGGCATTCGATTGCGTGAAATGATGGAGCAGGAGTTTACCTCGCCATTTGATCTTCAGAAGAAGGAACTTAAGGAGTTGCTGATTGCTGCTGACCAGACTGAATTTGGCAAACACTATGATTTTTCTGAGATTCTGAAATCATTCCGAAGAAACAGCAAAGAGTTTTATCGCATATTCCGCAATCATGTACCCATTTATACCTATAATAAAATTTACAGTGAATGGTGGAACCTTTCCCTGCGGGGTGCGAAAAATATTTGCTGGCCTGGAAGGGTCAAGTATTTTGCATTAAGTTCAGGAACCTCTGAGGCTTCATCCAAGTACATCCCGGTAACGAAAGATATGACCAAGGCCATTCAGAGAACAAGCGTACGGCAGATTCTTTCACTCTCTAAATACGATCTTCCTGATGATTTTTTTACAACCGGAGTTCTGATGCTGGGAGGTAGCACACATTTGAATAAGATTGGAAATTATTTTGTTGGCGATTTAAGCGGTATTCAGGCAGCCCGCTTGCCGTTCTGGTTTCAGCATTTTTATAAACCCGGAAAGCAGATTGCGAAAACCCGGGATTGGGATTCGAAACTGGATCAGATAACCCAAAATGCTCGGAACTGGAATATCGGGATAATTGTGGGCGTGCCGGCCTGGTTGCAGATTTTAATGGAGCGAATTATTGAACATTACAAGGTCAGTTCAATTCATGATATATGGCCTAATCTTCGGGTTTATGTTCATGGCGGAGTTTCCTTTGATCCGTACCGGAAGGGATTCGAGAAATTACTGAAATATCCGCTTCATTACATTGAGACCTACCTGGCATCTGAGGGATTTATTGCTTACCAGGCGTATCCGAATCGAAGATCGATGCGGCTCGTGTTAAACAACGGCATCTTTTATGAGTTTGTGCCCTTTGAGGATAAGAATTTCGATTCAAATGGTGAAGTAAAACCCGATGCGGAAACTTTATTGATTGATGAAGTTGAAGAAGGAAAGGACTATGCGCTGTTATTATCCAGTTGTGCTGGCGCATGGCGTTATTTAATTGGTGATGTAATTAAATTTGTCTCTATCGATGAGGCAGAAATTGTAATTACAGGCCGTACGAAACATTTCCTGAGCTTATGTGGAGAACACTTGTCGGTCGATAACATGAATAAGGCAATTGAACTGGTTTCAAATGATCTGAACATTGAAATTCCTGAATTTACAGTTGCAGGAATTCCTCACGGTACCTTATTCGCTCATCACTGGTATATCGGCACCGATGAAAAAGCAGATCAGGTAAAAGTAAAAGAGTTGCTGGACCAACACCTGAAGCAATTAAATGATGATTATGCCGTGGAGCGAAGTGCCGCCCTGCGTGATGTTTATGTTGATGTTGTTCCACTCCATGTTTTTTATGATTACATGCAGTCGAAAGGAAAAGTTGGCGGACAGAATAAATTTCCAAGGGTTATGAAAAATGCACAACTGGAAGACTGGCAATTGTTCATAAAGAATTATGTAAATGGAAGCCGTTCTTAAAGGCGTTGCTTCGGGAATTGCACTGGCATTATTAATAGGGCCGGTGTTTTTTACTATACTCCAAACCAGCATTGAACGCGGTTTCCTAAGTGGTCTCCTTGTCTCAGTTGGTGTTTCCATCAGCGATGCATTCTATATTTTACTTTGTTACACGGGGTTAAACCAGTTTCTGAATAAAAGTAATGCAGAAGTATACCTTGCGTATGCAGGTGGATTTATTTTATTCTGTTTTGGATTTTATTACCTCTTCATCAAAAGCCGCAAGCCCCTGGTATATCGCACCATGAACATTAAAATTTCCAATCCGTACCGTTTAGTGGCCAAGGGATTTATCATTAATGGTTTAAGCCCCATGGTTTTAATTTTCTGGCTGGGGATGGTAAGTGTAGCGACCGGGGAGTTTGGTTATACTGCCTCTGATGCCGTTATTTTTTTTGGATCTGTAGTAGCTACCGTATTCGCGACCGATTTATTAAAAGCAAACCTGGCAGATAAGTTAAGGCAAGTCTTAACACACCGGGTAATACGATTGCTCAATATCGTATTAGGGCTTGTAATGGTGTTGTTCGGAGGACGTTTGTTGTTCCTCGCTGATAATTTTAAACTGCTCTAATCCTGTAAAATATTGCTGATGAATGTGGATTTTAAGAATAACCAAAGCAATAAAAATACTATTGCCCACATCAGGTAGTTGTAGTAGTAGTCGGCTGTGTCTTTGAACCGGGTTTCTTTTATTTCGGCTTTTTCAAGCTGATCAATCCGATCAAACACACGAACCAGCGCTTCAGTATCGCTAACCCTGAAAAATTCACCACCCCCGATTTCCGCAATTTTTCTCATAATGGTTTCATCCACGGTATTTTCTATCATATTGGGTCTTCCGAAAAAATCCTTTCCGTAGGGCACCATTCCTTCTTTACCAACAATGATGGTATAGATCTTAATGCCATAAGCAGAAGCCAGTTCAGCTGCAGTTATCGGATCTATATTGCCGGCTGTATTATCCCCATCGCTCAGGAGAATGCATACTTTGGATTTTGAGTCGGATTCCCGCATCCGGTTGGTCACTACACCCAGTGCACTGCCGATTGCTGTACCACGGTTTTCAATCATGGCAAAGTCAATTTCGTTCACATACGATTTCAACAATTCGTAATCGGTAGTTAAGGGCGCCAGGGAAAAAGCATCACCCGAAAAAACAACTAACCCGATTCGGTCCTGCACCCTTCCATTAATAAAATCGATAGCTACTTCTTTAGCTGCATCCAATCGTGTGGGTGTGAAATCGGATATTTGCATTGATTGGGAGATATCAATAGCCATCATAATATCCACACCTTCCGTCCATTGCTCAACTTTTTCATTGGTACGCTGAGGCCGGGCAAGAGAAAGAAGTAAAAGTGAAAGAATCAGGATCAATAAGACTTCAGGTAAAATCCGAAGAAAACTCAATGGGGTTGATTTCAGGTCTTTCTGTGTAAGTGCAATGGGTAACTTTTGATTGGATCGCAAGCGCCACAACCACCTCAATAAAAATAAAAGCGGAACGCCCAATAAAGCATACAGGAACTCGGGTCTTTCCCAGGTAAACGATTGAAGTGTTCCCGGGCTAAACCATTCAAGAGAATACCAGGGTGTTGCATCCGTCATCTCATTAACCATTTTTCACCTCCTCAATCTTTTTTGATGTTCGCTCATAGGCTATTTGCTGGAGGTGAAGCAGCGCGTTCTCTACTGAAGTACTGTGTCCGTAAATAGCCTGGTCAACCGATCGAAGACTTCTTCCAAGGCTCTCATCTTTTTCAAGAGCCAACGTTTCTCGAGTGGTCAGTTTTGTAAAAGGTTTACGCTCCAACTGCTCAAGGTATTTCTTCCATAAAGACACTGCTTCTTCCGTTTGATTGGCTTCGAAGTGTTCCTTCAATTGATTCAGGATGTTTATAAAACTATTTTCAAATAGTATATGATTTTTCTTTAGTCTTTTAATGGTGAAGTATTTGCGGATTCGTTTTCCGAAAATGATCCAAACCAAAACTGCTGCGATCAGAAGTACACCCAGAACAATCAGCAAGAGCGGATAATTTAACAATTGCATTACCCGTTCATAAACGGTATTGGTTTTTAAAGGCAGATCCTGTGCCTGAATGGAATCAGGCACAGGTTCGGTAAGCATGGATTTCAGAAAAATACTATCCGGTTGAATCGCATAACGTGTGCAATCACGTTCATTAACCACATATACAGGTAAGGCAAGATACTGGACTTCCGAGACGTCAAATGATAAAAGTGAATAGACTACGCTGTCGTAACTTTCTGATCCCTGGGTATGAGTAGGTGAATAATACTTGCTTTTAAATTCAAAAGGATCAAATGAAAAGGTTGAATCCGGAAAAAGAAGGTTGAGTTCCCGTGGGTACTCAGCAACCAGGTAATATTCTACCGCATCGCCCAACCTCAGGCTGTCTTGAATAAAGCCAGACCGAACCTTAACATCCTGGGCATGGGATTGAAACGAATTTAACCCAATCCCTAATGTGAAAAGCAATACGTTTAGAACGGATAACCGCATCATCTCCTGCATCCTGCTTTAAGTGGTCTTAACGGTACGGTTTCTGACTTTAAATAAACGAAGAAGTTTGGGTACATAGTCTTCCTGCGTATCCAGGGAAATGAAGTTAATCTGGTGCTTTTTTGAATACTGACTGATCCATGTTTTTCGTTCTTCCAGCCGATGGCTGATCTTCTGTCGGAAGTCGCCAAACGAGGTATTTATCCAGAGTGTTTTACCCGACTCTTTATCGATAACCGGAATGATTCCTAATTTGGGCAGATCGGTTTCCCGTTTATCGCTTATGTGAATTATTACCAGGTCGTGTCTGCGGGCAAGAGCTTTCAGATTCTGTTCATACTTTTCGTCAATAAAATCAGAAACCAGAATAATTACGCTTCTTCTTTTAATAATGTTTAATGCAAAGGCTAAGGCTTTGTTCAGATCTGTTTTTTTTGAATTGGGCTTTAACCGGGTAACGCTTTGAATGATCTGGTAAGCCTGGGTTAATCCTTTACCGGGCCGGATGTAAAGTTCACGCTGGTCAGAGAAACAAATCAGGCCTACATGACTGGATTCCTTAACAGCCGATAATGCCAATACACCGCAGATTTCTTTTCCGATATCCACTTTGGTACGGTTTTCCGATCCGATTTCCTGCGATGCGCTGACATCGAGAATGAAAAATACAGTTTGCTCTTTTTCTTCCCGGAAGGTTTTAACAAACGTACCATGACCTTTGGCCGAAACATTCCAGTCGATGGTCCGAATGTCATCCCCATATTGATAAGGCCGTACATCGTCAAATTCCAGCCCGGTACCTTTAAAAACCGAGTGAAAATCACCCTTCATCTGACTGTTGATCGCTTTTCGGATCTGGATTTCGTATCTCCGTAACTTTTTAATCAGCTCCTTCACGGTACGGCAATTCTTTGGATCAATTATTGAACGCCAAAAATAAGTAAATGTGTTTACTTTACGGACTGATATTCCGGCAGAGGCCGATTAATGTTTATATAATCCCATGGGGCGCATTTTTATCTGTTTAATTCTTGTAACTCTGATTCTGGGTTGCAAACGGGAAGAGAAGCCTGCAGGCGTCCTTTCTGAGGCCGAGATGGTGAATGTCTTGATGCAAATGTACCTGGCTGAAGAGCGGTTATCCCGGATATCGATCACCTACGATTCGTCACAGAAATTAATACCCTATTTTCGTAAACGGGTGTTTTCGCTTACCGGGGTACCGGATTCAACCTACCGGAAATCCATGGAGTACTATATGGCAAACCCGAAACAGCTGGATTACATTTATTCTGCCTTGATTGACTCCCTGAGTTTACGGGAACAGGTCAAACCCCAAGAACAAGCTAAACCCGATGGTTTACCCGAGTGATATTGAATCAAAGCTGGGCTTTGATACCATACGACAACGACTTCAGGGATATTGCTTGTCTTCCTTAGGTGTTCGTTTAGTCGATCGGATTAACTTCACTCATGATTTTGATGCTCTTGAACCCTTGCTTAAACAGTGCCTTGAATTTGTTCAGATTATTGAACGTGGAGATACCTTTCCGTCATCCCATTATTTTGATCCTGCCGAATTGTTCAGCAAGGCAATGGCAGAAGGCAGCTACCTGGATGAACCGGATTTCCTTCAGCTGGCCTATTCAATGGGCACCATTATTACATGCCGTGATTATTTCATCAAGAACCAGGAACAATGCCCCTTTTTGTTTAAATTGACTTACCCGGTTACGCTCACAAATAAATTAATTCTGCGTATTAATCAGATTATAGATGAGCACGCCAGGGTGCGCGATTCAAGCAGTGCAGAGTTAGCCAGGATCAGAAAAAGATTGCGCGAAGAACAATCGCGATCAAGAAAACTAATTGACCAGATTTACCGGTTTGCAGTGGAACAGAATTGGGTGCCTGAGGGTGCCTTGCCAACCATTCGTGGCGGACGATTAGTGTTGCCGGTTTTAGCTGAACATAAGCGCAGAATGAAAGGATTTATCCTTGATGAATCAGCTACCGGTCAGACTGTTTACATGGAACCGGCTGAAGTACTTGAAGCCAACAATGAAATTCGGGATCTGGAATATGCCGAGAAACGGGAGGTAATTAAAATCCTGAAACTTTTAACGGATGATTTACGGGCAAACCTCCCTGAATTAACCAAGGCCTATGAGTTTCTTTCCTGGATTGATTTTACAAGGGCAAAGGCCCGGCTCGCGGTGGAATTAGATGCAAACCTACCGGTTCTCTCGCCTAGGCCTTTTCTTCAATGGATTAGCGCACGTCATCCGCTTCTTTCGATTAGCTTGAAGGGAAAGCGTGAATTGGTACCTCTTTCTATTGATCTTCAGGATGATTTTCGAATGCTGATTGTTTCCGGGCCCAATGCCGGTGGTAAATCCGTTTGTCTTAAAACAGTAGGCCTTTTGCAATACATGTTACAGTGCGGATTGTTAATCCCTGTACATCCTGACTCGAAAGCAGGAATCTTTCAAAATATCTTTATCGATATTGGCGACCAGCAGTCAATTGAAAATGATTTAAGCACGTACAGCAGTCATTTAAAAAACCTTACTTATTTCATTCAGTTTGGAAATGAAGATACCTTGGTGCTGATGGATGAGTTAGGATCAGGTACCGATCCGGATTTCGGAGGTGCCATTGCAGAGGCTATTCTTTCTTCTTTATTAAACAAGAAAATCTGGGGTGTGGCCACCACCCATTATTACAATCTAAAATTATTTGCAGAACAAAATCAGGGTGTTCGCAATGCCTCCATGAGGTTTGATGAGCAGAATCTTGTTCCCTTATATATTCTCGATATCGGTAAACCCGGAAGTTCATTTGCACTTGAAGAGGTTTGATGAGCAGAATCTTGTTCCCTTATATATTCTCGATATCGGTAAACCCGGAAGTTCATTTGCACTTGAAATTGCCCAGAAGACTGGCATACCGAATGATACCCTTCAACTCGCACGGAAACTGGCCGGAGAAGAATTAGTTGGCCTGGAAACACTGGTCAGAAACCTGGAGAAAGAGCGGGTAGAGCTGTCTAATCAACAGCATGAATTGGTAAAGAAAAACGCAGAGTTGGAAGAATTACTTACCCGGTACCATGCGTTGACCACTGATCTGGAAAAGAAAAAGAAGCAAATTCTTGAGAAGGCTAAAGAAGAAGCAAGGCAATTACTGGTAAGCACCAACCGGGAAATTGAAAAGACGATACGGCACATCCGCGAAAACCAGGCTCAAAAGAAGGAGACAATTAAAGTCAGGCAGAGTTTGCAGGATTTAGCTAAGAAGGTGAGCATTACTGAGCCGGCCAAACGGATTGTAAAAAGTACGCCAATTGCTCCCGGTGAGCGTGTCCGGATAATCGGGCAGGAGGGAAGCGGGATAGTGCTTTCATTAAAGGGGAAGTCGGCTTTGGTTCAGTTTGGAGAACTTAA
>JALOMY010000243.1 GCA_025455225.1 Cyclobacteriaceae bacterium
TACCGAAGGCCCGGATTCCATTGTCCTTGAATCGCGTAAGAAAACGTTCTCCTATGTGGGCGCAGTAATGACACTACCTACAGGTGTCCAGGCTATTGCAGAAGCGCGCTACGGAAACAGCGACCAGGCATTGGATTACCTTCACCGCCTGGGACAATCATTCAGTTATGCTTTGCCTGGTTCCCTTTATGAAGTATCACCAGATTTCGGGATGATGACACAGGCCTGGAATATCTTTGCAGTTGCCGTTCCCATCGTTCGCTATTTCATCGGGATTCATCCGGATGCCGGTAATAAACAAGTTATAATTCGACCCGAACTTCCTGCAAGCTGGAAGGACGTTACATTGAATAACATCCGGGTGGGTGATAATTCTGTTTCGGTTACTTACAAACAGCAAGGACAACAACAAACCATTTCCATTACACAAATCCGCGATAACTGGAACCTCCAACTGGAGATAAAGCCTTCCCAAAATATTATGGTTAATGGAAAAGCTTGGGAATCTACCAGGCTTCAGGATGACCGGATGGTAATTTCATTATCCGGCAAATCGAATGTCGTTGAAATCATTCAGTAAAATTGATGGACAAGTCTGATCCTGTTAACATACTTGTGTTCTGGTAAAAATTAAGATTTACGCTTGCCCAGTATTGCACCGAGATAACCCATAGGCAAATACGCTCCGACTAAATCCACAATGGAAAACCATAAGGGAGAAGGCAACATCATCACAGCATATATTCCACCAATCAGGAAGAAACATCCAACAGCCAAAGCCAATAAAAGTTGGTAACTGGCTGCAATTCGTGCCGTGATCCACGCACCAGTCAGAGTTCCCAGTGCATGCGCCAGGAATGGAAAGAAAAAATGTTTAGGCTCAAAGAGATGCATGGATTCCTTTAGCCCCTCAACGGTTGTGTTGTCAGCGCCTTCTGGTGGTGGAATGATGGAACCACTAATCATCACAATGCCCATATTGACCAGGCCACCCACAACAACACCTGCAAAAAGGGCTAAGGTATTTTTCAGAATTGGATTCATAGGTTAAATGGATTTGGTTAAGAGAAAGATACGGAGAAGAACCGGAATTCAGGAATACAGCAAAATCAGCTCCGCACAATACGGTAACATAAAAAGGCTGAAAGCAAGGTGAGTGAACTACCTGCAATGCGTTCAACCCACGTTTCGGCCATCAGATTACCAACGGTGTTCAAACAAAACATGACCAGGTAGACCCAGAGCAAAGCATGAATCCATTTCATTGGTATACTATGGGAAATAAATTCACCTTTCACCAGCAATACGGTAAGTAATACCAGGTTGATAAGCACAGCAACGGTTTCAAACGCCACCATTTCTTCATGACTTTGAAGTCGCCCACCCCACGTAACGGAATACGGAATTACCCCGGTTAATACCAACCCATGAAAAAACAAGACAGCGATTACGAGGACCAACAGGATGTTGATGCTGTGTTGCGGGGTAAAGAATTTCATCATCGGTTCAGGATTTAATTAAGAAGCAAGCCCATCGCTTCCGTTTGGTTAAATAGAGCCTGTCCTCTTCATTCGAATAAGCTTCCTGTTCAAAGATAATTTTACGGTATGCCTGGTCGTGATTCTTGTACCGCACCAGGTTCACGAGATAATTGAAGCCATATAGAATATAGAAGGGCAGGATAAATAATTCTACTTGTTGCCGGTGATGAATGCGCTCATGATTCAGCAAAACCTGATCACTCAGGTGACGACTATCGCGAACCATAATCAGCGGGTACATAGCCATTGCGGGATACGGTATAAACCGGGACACGACAAGCATCTCATATCGATTAATTAACGAAGTAAAATTATTCAATGTCTTCAACATGTGGGGTTTAATGTTCATTACCTATACTTTGACTTGATAATACATTTGTCCTGCATATTTAAATTCTCGCAAATAATTAAACGAATTATAGGAGAAATAAGATGGCATATGCATCAGGAAATGTAAATTAGTCAGCGAAATGATGACCTCCCTCTCCTATTCTCCGTTAATTCTTAGCGGGCGATGGTCCGTAATTAATCGCCTGTTATCAGTAAAAAACTTCCATGCGATGAAATCAATCTTGATTCTCATCTTATTTTTTGTGCTGACTTCTGCCGATGCGCAAAAGAAGTCCCAGAATACGGGAAGTTTTTCTGTTGGCTTCGGTAATCAGGAGGCCAGTCTCTATGCCGATTTCTTTCACGATTGGAAATTCGGTGAAAAAGGTAAGTTTAAAGTGGGTCTTGGCGGTCGCCTGACTGCTTATGTTGGCAATACGAAATATTACACATCAGCACCCTCGAGCCTGGCAGGTGATAATGCCCATGTTGATTCCCTCCTGTTTCAATCAGCCCAGGTAAATGCATTGAACCTGGCACTTCATCTGGGTTACCGCATCGTTCCGAAACTGGGTATTGGAGCCAACATCGATGCCATCGGATTTTCGTTTGGCGGCACAGCCAACGGAACCTACTTCAGCAACGACCAGGGACTTGCCACAACCGGTAAACCAACTTCACCCAATATTTTTATGTTCGGTGCTAATAAGAAAGGAAACCTTAACTGCGAATTTTATATGCGGTATTACTTCACGGAAGTCTGGGCAATTAAAATGGCCTACCAACATATATGCACGGAATACACCACACAAACGGAGATACAACAACAACCCGAAGTGAACGACCGCTTCCGGAATACTTCGCAGTTGGTTAGCGTTGGTGTAACGGTCATATTCTAAAATTCTGCCGTGGCATAAGTTGTAAATAACACTCCGTTTTGTTCTCCACCCGTTTACTACTTATATTCAATTAATTTAAAACTATTTAATGAGCATCCCCGGCTTATTGGTTGAATACCTTATAACTGGTGCAATCGGCCTCACCTGGATTCTTTTCGGATTTAACCTGACGGAAACTTTCACCGAACATAATTACCTCGGATTAATCCTTATACCGTTTGCCTATACGTTGGGTATGATCATCGATCTTCTGGCGTATGCGATCACCTATTTTCCAAAACAGTTAATCAGACGTAAGGTCGAGCAGCGACACTACCAAAACAAGACAAAAATCTTCGACTACAAAAACCGGGCACGGGTTAACATCATCATCGGGTTAAAATACGCGAAGCTGAATTCGGAGATCAATATGCGAAGTAGTCGCGACCGGATTGCACGCGGCATGATTGTGAATGCGCTGGGTGTACTGATCTTTTTAGGGGACCAGATTCCACTCATGCTTACACTTTCCATGATCCTGGTGTCTGCTTTATCATGGGCGATCTTTGAATACGTGAGCCATCGATTTTATCTGAATGCGTATGATGAAGTTGTGAAAGAAATTAAAGATTGATCCGGTTATTAGGAATTAACTTATTACTAAACAACAGGAATCCGGCATGCAAGAAGATTAATTTGCCATTAAATATTAAGTGGTTTTATTACCAAAATCACCGCTTCCTTCCCTTGCAATTAATGTTAATGTAATCTGTTAATAATATTCACTTTAAAGGGGTTGACTACCTTTCAGAAAATTAATAATCATGAATACTTTTGATTGGAGAGGGATTTTGGAGTTAATCCAATATACAATTTTAATTATCCTTAATTCTACAATTTTAATAATCCTTTTTGCAGGTTTTATAAAGACCTTCATGAGCCGAATGAAGAAATTGAAGCCGCCTGAAAAAAAGAAGAATGATCCCCGTTATCTCGAATCATATTCAGCCCAATTTTAACAATTCGTCTTAAAGTTATTCATTAAACTCTACAATAGCTGAAACGACTCCTTTAGTAATGTACCCAGGTTTTCCTGTTTCTTCCCATCTGGTATATAATTAAAATATAAATCCCTCTCTTCAACTCTTTAATTGAAGTAAAAACTCCTTCCGCATTTGGTCGTAAATCATTGCTAAAGGAACAACAAAATTCCAGCCTGACTACCATAGCTTAATTGAATGAGACTTCCTTCCGTTTACATCCTGATCTTGTGCATAAAAGTGCAATTTATCAACTCAGAATATTTTTGAATCACTTGTCCGAACATGCCTGATAAATCGGATATTTGCGCCACGATTTTTTATGGAGGTTAAAGACAGGCAACGGTTCTTCCTGAACGTATTTTTCTTTCTTTCTGGCATTTGCTTTTCTACCTGGACATCCCGAATTCCAACGATTAAAGCCTTCTTCAACTACAACGATGCTGAACTGGGTACCGTACTGCTATTCATGCCCATCGGTTCCCTGGCAGGCCTTCCCCTTTCCGGTTGGCTTGTTTCGCGGTTCGATAGCCGCCAGCCCATGACGGTAGGCCTCATCGCCCTGGCCCTCGCCATGACGGGCATAGGATGGGCTACATCCACCTGGATGCTGATCGCCAGCGTAACCCTCTTTTCCTTCTCCATGCGTATTATGAACATCGCGCTGAATACGCAGGCCATCACCCTTCAGAAAAAGTTCGATAGAAAAATCAACGGCATGTTTCATGGATTATGGAGCACGGGGGGCATTGCAGGTATTGGCATCTCGACCTTATTGGTAGCCCTGGATATCAACATGAACCTCCATCTTACCTTCATTGCACTTCTGGCTATCTCAATTGCTCTGTTCTCTTATCAAAACTTACTTTCTCAGGATCGCGTTGCCTCCGGCAACAAGCTCAGTCTATCCAGGCCCGATCCGTACATTGTCTACCTGGGATTGCTGGCGTTTTTCGCTGCACTCTGTGAAGGAGGCATGTTCGACTGGAGTGGCGTGTATTTTAAAGAAGTTGTAGGTGAAGACCTGTTCACCCTCGGCTACCTGATTTTTATGATCTGCATGGCT
>JALOMY010000244.1 GCA_025455225.1 Cyclobacteriaceae bacterium
CAGGATATCTCTTTTTAATTCTTCCTTATGGCGTTCTTTTTTTTCGGTTGTTTTCATGATGATGTAAAGTAACGTAACTTTAATGAACAGTGTTTATTTTAAATATATTAATTTTTTGTTATTGTTCGTAATTACCTGAAAATCAATAGTTAAAATTATTTGATTTATATGTTGGGTGTTTAGTTAAATCATAATGATCATTCATTGTACTGACTTTTTTGCTTATCCTTTACAGATGAAATGATTTGTTATGACGGAGGTATCGAACAACAGTTCGCTACCTGTATAAGGAACAATTGCTAAATTTTAATGTGTTGGCTAACGGTTCATAGAACCAATTAAATCAATCCGGGTTAAGAGTAAATATGGAATCAATTAAGCAGGTGATCCACAGTATGATTCAGGCTTCTGATCGTGAAATGAATCAATTTCTGGAAGATTCGCGAGTAGCAACGTATCAGCCCTATGAAGTTCTGGCTGAGCCTGGAGTTATACCGGAATCCATTTTTTTCATTTCACACGGTTTGGTTCGGGTAATTATTGCTGACCAGGCAGGTGATGAACACACTATACATTTCGCCCTGGAGAATCAGTTTATTGCCGACTACTCAGGCTTCATACTCCGACAACCGGGATTGTATTACCTGCAGGCGCTTGAAGAAACACAAGTGTTCATCCTGCCGCGCAAATCAATTGAATGGGGCTACTCAAACATGCAAGAGGGACAAAAGCTCGGAAGATTAATCGCTGAATTTTATTTCATCTACCACGATAACCGGATTAAAAACTTGTATGCACGTACTCCCCTTGAGCGGTATAACGCTCTTGCAGAAGTTTTTCCAAACATTCACAATCGGGTACCACAACACATGATTGCCTCCTACCTGGGCATTACACCGGTTCATCTCAGCCGCCTTAAAAAGAACAACCGTTATTAAAATGATAACATTTGTTAACGCATACAAGCGCTCATGATACAGATGTTTGTGCTTCATAAAACAACTGAATCATGATACATCGAAAAGAAATCAATCTGAAATTCCGGAATCAGTATGGTCCCTGGGCATTGGTTACGGGGGCTTCATCCGGCATTGGACTTGAACTGGCAGAACGTCTTGCCGAATCCGGCTTGAATATTATCCTGCATGGCAGGCGATCACTTGAATTACAAAAAATCAGTACTCGTATTGCACACCAATATTCTGTTCAAACAAAAGTAATCTCATCTGACCTTACTTCAGATGAAGGAGTTCAGGCCGTTATTTCAGCCTATGAAAACATTGACATCGGATTGCTGGTGGCTTCTGCCGGGTTCGGTACATCAGGTTATTTTCATGAAAGCAACATCAACAATGAAATTGGAATGCTGCGCGTTAACTGCGAAGCGTTGCTCAGGCTTACTCATTATTTCAGCCAACGTTTTATCAAGCAACAACGCGGTGGAATCGTTTTGCTAAGTTCGATCGTTGCCTTTCAGGGCGTTCCATTGGCAGCCCATTATGCGGCTACGAAAGCCTACGTTCAGTCGTTGGGTGAAGCCCTTTCAAGGGAATTAAAACCATTCGGAATCAATGTTTTAACAGCTGCACCCGGCCCGGTTGCCAGCGGTTTTGGAGAGCGTGCCAATATGAAAATGGATATTTCATTGAAAACTCATCAGGTTGGAAATCAGATTCTTCACGCCCTGGGCAAAAAGTCAATTGTTCTACCCGGAATGCTTACAAAAATATTGGTGGGTTCATTGAGCCTGGTACCCCGTTGGGGTAAAGTGCTGATCATGGAGAAAGTAATGGGCGGAATGACTGCGCATCAACGGAAACCAGCCCTGGCATCATGAAAATGTTAATCGAAATACTGAAGTCGCGCAATGAGACTTTGTATTATTTTGGTCTGATATGCCTGCTAACTGCTTTGATTTGCCTGGTATGTGCGAAGATCTTTCCGGTACAGGTATTGGGTACCAATGCCTTGTACAAACCCTTCAAGTTTTTACTCTCGTCAACCATTTTTGTTTGGACAATGGCATGGTTTAGCGGCTATCTCACACCATCGCCTGCATTGAACTGGTACTCATGGGGGATGGTTGTGCTGTTAAGTATAGAAAACATTTACATCCTGCTGCAGGTAAGTCGCGGGTTAACTTCACATTTTAATACCAGCACACCGTTCCATCAATTCATGTGGGGAATAATGGGGGCAGCTGCAGTGGGCATTTCACTGTGGACTGCTCTAATTGGTTCTGCTTTTTTTACCCGGTCATTTCCTGCGTTACCCGATCATTATGTCTGGGGGATTCGCCTTGGGCTGCTCATTTTTGTTGTATTCTCAATGCAAGGATTGTTGATGGGTGCGCGCATGGCACATAGTGTGGGTGGTGCGGATGGAAGTGATGGATTGCCGGTGGTGAACTGGAGCAAAACGTATGGCGATTTGCGCATAGCTCATTTTCTAGGTATGCATGCTCTGCAGTTGCTTCCGCTTATTGCTCATTATTTGATCCGGCAAACCAAGGGAATTATACTGGTGGGTATACTCTATTTTTTAATGACCTCTTTTGTTCTCATTCAGGCGTTAATAGGAAAATCCGTTACCTCTATGTTCAGATAAAATGACTTAGTTCTCATTGAGCATCAACCCAGAATATTGTGCTGATTGGAGATCGATCAAGAATAAGCACCGATTACTTTATTGCTACATCCGATATCGCTTGTGTGTATCGTATAGGGAGACAGGTTGTTTAACAATTTCAATAATAGGCCAGTCAGTCTTATTATTCTTGTGTATGATCTGATCCGGTAATTTATTTCCTGATCAACGCTATTTCCATCTTTCTTATGAATCTTTCTTTTTTGTAGCTTGGACGGCATGCAGTTATCCGCTTTTTACCGCCAGCAAATTATTACCGCGCTACAATCGGAAGAATTCAATGTTGTGGTTATTGGTGGCGGGATAACGGGTGCGGGTATTGCGCTTGATGCTTCGTTGCGCGGTTTGAAGACCGCACTGATTGAAAAGAATGATTTTGCCTATGGCACATCCAGCCGGTCGACCAAATTAATTCACGGTGGATTGCGCTACCTTAAGCAATTGGAGTTTGGATTAGTAAAAGAAGTAGGCAGTGAACGGGCCATCGTCCATCAACTTGCCCCGCACCTGGTAATTCCGGAAAAGATGCTTTTACCTCTTAAAGAGGGCAGGGGTTTCGGTAGTTTGCTTACTTCCTTCGGATTAAAACTATACGATTGGCTTGCCGGTGTTAAGTCGGAAGATCAACGCAAAATGCTTACCCGTAAGCAAACACTGGAACAGGAACCCTTATTAAATCCGGAGGGAATTAAGGGTGGAGGACTGTATGCGGAATACCGAACGGATGATGCCCGACTAACCATTGAAATTATTAAGACTGCTTCAGCTAAGGGTGCCTACTGTCTTAGTTACGTGTGCGCTGATCAATTCGAATACGATGATAGGAACCAGATCAAAGCCGTTAAGGTAATTGATTTACTTGACCAGCAACGATTCTCAATTACTGCCAGGAGAATTGTTAATGCCACAGGGTCCTGGGTTGACAGGCTTCGTGAAACCGATGGATCTCTTCAGGGCAAGAAACTTCACCTGACAAAAGGGGTTCACCTGGTTGTTGCCCGAAAAAAATTACCCGTTCGTCAGGCCGTTTATTTCGATGTGAACGATGGCCGGATGATTTTTGCAATTCCCCGTGGGTTCACTACATACATAGGGACAACAGACACGGATTATCAAGGTTCGATTGACGAAGTCAGAACCTCCCGGGATGACGCGAAGTACCTGATTGATGCTGTAAACGATGCGTTTCCCTCGGTGAACCTTTCACTGAGTGATATCGAATCCAGTTGGGCAGGTTTGCGTCCGTTGATTCATGAAGAAGGCAAATCAGCTTCAGAGCTTTCCAGGAAAGATGAAATTTTTCAATCATCTTCAGGCTTGCTTTCCATTGCGGGAGGAAAACTGACCGGGTACAGAAAAATGGCAGAACGTGTAGTCGATTTGGTTATTGAGCGGACTTTTAAAAACAGGAACTTAAAACCATGCTCAACGGATAAAGTATCCTTTACTGGAGGCCCGTTCACGTCCATTCACGAAGTCCGCTCCTATATCGATAACATCGCCCATAAATTACGACCGGTTCAAATGGAATACTTCAGCGAATACCTGGTCCATACGTATGGAAGACAAACGGAAATTATTCTTGATTTGATTAATGATCTGGAGAGTGATAATGTGAGCACTCGTTTAGCAAGGGCTGAATTGCAGTATTGCATTCAACAGGAGATGGTATTTACAGCGTGCGACTTTTTTATTCGAAGAACGGGAATGCTGTATTTTGATATTAACCGGTTAGAGCAAATTAAAGAAGTAATCCTGAAGGATATGTCTGCTTATTTTAACTGGACATCCGATCGGTTGAAGGAAGAATACAACTTGCTGGAAAAATCAATTCGGGAAGCACGAATTAAAGAATAGTCTGCAAATTTAAGAATGCATCTAAGCCTATGAACTACATCATTGCACTTGACCAGGGAACTACCAGTTCACGGGCTATTCTCGTGAACGAAAAAGGCGAAATCAAAGGAATAGCACAGAAGGAATTCCGGCAAATTTTCCCCAAATCCGGATGGGTTGAGCATGACCCGATCGAGATCTGGACCCGCACCGTCGAAGTGATCAAGGGCGCTCTGGACAAGGGCGGTATCGATGCCAAGGATCTTGCAGCGGTCGGTATCACCAACCAGCGCGAGACCACGGTGGTCTGGAACCGTTTCACGGGCAAGCCCTACTACAATGCAATTGTCTGGCAGGACACCCGCACGGCT
>JALOMY010000245.1 GCA_025455225.1 Cyclobacteriaceae bacterium
CCATTTTCAAGTTGGCTCGGAAGCTTACTGAACCGCCATGCTTCCAGTGTTAATAAAATAAGGGGAACCACCTGGAGTGTGGAGAATACAGAGCCAAGGGCCATGGTAAATACAGGTTTGGCATTCCAATAGAAATTATGCGATATACCCAAAAGGCCAGAACCGAGGAAGAGCAGGCATGCCAGGTAAATTACCCGTGTTGCCGCGCGTTCGCTTACCAATCCCATCAATACCATAAAATAACCGATGAGAATGGTGGTGAATACTTCAAAGAAAGCTTCGGCCCACATGTGAATCACCATCCAGCGCCAGAAGTCGGCTACCACGAAATTGGTTTTAGGTGTAAACATCAAACCGGAATAAAGAAGGAGCAAAATGCTGACGGTAGCATAGACCAACCAATTAGGCAGAGCCCATGGTTTTTTCAACGTCATTACGGTCTTTAATCCCCGGTAAAGGATGAGCACCCATAAACCAAAGATCAGGTAGAGTAATCCCTGCCACAGTTTACCCGGCTCCAGGTATTCCCATCCCTGGTGACCGATCCAGTACCACGCATCACCACTTAAACCTTTAGGACCGATGTATAGCCCTGCAACGGAACCGCCTACCAGGAGTATAATCAGGGCAAACATGAAATTGATTAATCGCAACTGAGAGGTAGGTTGTTCAGGCGATAACATGGGCATCACAAAAAAGGAGGCACCGATCCAGCAGGCGGAAATCCAAAGTAGGGAAAGCTGCACATGCCAGCTTCGGGTTACGGTTATTGGCAAGGGTTCCGAAATATTAAATCCCCAAAAATTGACGAACCCAACAAAATCATGAACAGTAAGTATGCCGGCCAATACTTGTACAACGAACAATACCAATGCAGCATAAAAAAATTTATACGTTGCACGCTGGATTGCAGTGGGCTTAAAATTGCTCACACCGCTGGTTGTCATAAGCGGAGCAGCCTGATTAGTAAATGCAGAATCGTCCAGTTTTTCTAACCGACCATGGTAATACAATACAATGCCCAACCCAATAATCAGCCCGAAGGATCCTATTATACTCCAGATTATAACGGCAGCACTGGGTGTATTTCCTGCCACGGCATCGTAAGGCCAGTTGTGCGTATAACTGTAGGATTTTTCAGGACGCTCAACGCCACATACCCATCCCCCCCAAAAGAAAAAGGCACTCAATGTTCTGATTTCATCAGGATCGCGGATGTAGCCTGACGGCAATACAGCTTGTTCATGCTCCGGATTAGTAAACACTTCTGAATAGTAATTAATAAGTTCCAGGGCAGCATTATTTTGTCCATCGCTTAACCGGGTTGTGTTGGTTTCTTTATTGTAGGTATTCGCTTTTATTTCTTCTTTGACCTGTTGCGAAACACCCAATTCGATGACTTTCGAATCAGCAGAAGAATTTCCTGTGTAATTACGCAGGTAGAAATCGGTCATGAATACCGCTGTATAGTGCAAGGCTTCTGCTGAATAGTCGGGTCCACGGTACGCCCCATCTCCAAACATGCTTCCATATTCCATAAGGGCATATTTCTGGAAAACCATTTGCCCTTGCTGGATATCATCTTTACTAAAGATTACCTCACCTTTTGCGTTGACAAAATCAGGAACCGGAGGAGCTTCTGTGTAGGTATGAAGTCCCATCATAAATACTCCGGTAATGCTTATCGTGAAAATAATCACCAGTGGCAGCCACCAATTTTTCGGATTTAACAGGTAATCCATGAACGTAGATTTTCGCATAGAAATTAGGGATTGGATTACCAAACATAATAAAAGATAAATTACTCTTTAAATAGTTATATAAAAAAAGATAAAAAAGTCCTAAATTGAAGCTGTTTAGAGATTTGAAAACCCGATGTTTTATGATAGGGCAATTAGTATTTAAAGCAGGCCGATGTTGCGCTATTTCAGTTGTACTGCTTTTTCAGATGAGTTGTGGCCAATCCGGCCAGGAACATCAGAAACATTCAGAAAAGCTTCCGGAAGTTACGTTGGATGATGGAAAAAGATGGATTGCCAATCCTGAAACCACAGACGGAATTAGAGCGATGGTCCATTCCATTGAACAGTTTCAGGAAGATCAACAAACGGATTATTCAGTGTTAAAGGAATCGCTTCAGGGGTTTTATTCAACAATTCTTAAGAAGTGTACCATGAAAGGTGAAGCACACAATCAATTACATCATTACCTGGTTCCGCTTAATCAGGAGATTGATAATCTTTCAGGAGAAAACATTGAATCGGTTTACGTTTATTTAAAAACGTATGATGATTATTTTGAATAAACTGATTGAGGCTTTAACGTTTTGTTCGTTTCCTTTTAAGAAATACGCTACCTGAGGTTAAATCGGCCGATAAATCCTGAATGGTTTTTTCTTCGATAATCTTTTTCACCCGGTCTTTAAAAGGTTTTAGCTCCTTGTGTACCGGACAGGGAAATTCATCCGAACATTCTTTAAGTCCCAATACACAGGCGCTTAATACCTTTTCTCCATCAATGGCTTTTACTATGGTTATAAGCCGGATTGGTTTGGCTTTTGGTTCAATAAAAAATCCTCCGTTAGGTCCCTTTATTGACGATATGATTCCTTCACGAGCCAATGTCTGCAGAATTTTAGCTGTAAAGGCTACGGGTGCATCAATTTCTTCAGCTATTTCTGAAATTCCAAGCCGGGAACCTTCTATGCTTTTAGCTGAGATGTATAAGGCAGCCCGTATGGCATATTCACAAGCTTTAGAAAATAGCATGATTCGTAATTTTAGATTAAATACCGGAAGTTATTTACAAAAAATCAAGGCAGAATACGACAACCGTAATCAAATTCGATTCGCGTGTTATCTTCACTTGTGTAAAGAATACCATGCAACCTCATAAATTTTTCTTTCTTTTTTTCGCTGTCCTCAATCTGATTCTGGGAATGCTCACCGGGTTAGGGCGATTGGGAATCAGTGTTCCATTACCAGAGATTTATATTCATCACGGAGCAATTATGGTTGGTGGTTTTCTGGGAAGCCTGATTGCTTTGGAAAAGGTTATTCCACTTAAAAAGAAAATATTTTATATCGGTCCGTTATTAAGTGGGGGAAGTCTGTTGGTTTTTATTTCGGGCAATTTTGAAGTAGCGGTAGTCCTTCTAATCCTGGCAAGCCTGTCTTTTGTGCTGGTTTACACAACCTACCTGCAAAGACAATTCAACATGTACTTGATTTTGGCAGCGATGGGTGCTTGTTGCTGGTTGGTAGGAAACATTCTTTTACTTTGGAAGCGTTTTTATCCGATGGCATTCCCATGGTGGATGGCTTTTCTGCTTTTCACCATAGTTTCAGAACGTCTTGAACTTTCCCGTTTCCTACCCACTACTAAAAGCCAAAAGAATTGGCTATTATTTTTCATAATGCTGTTTACCCTTGGGGTGTTGGTTCCATTTCATGGAGTTGGCACAGTAATTACCGGACTATCGTTGGTACTTATCAGTGTATGGCTATTACGTTTCGATGTTATTCGCATTACGTTAAAAAAGAAGGAGCTTGTTCGCTTTACCGCAATAGCCTTAACAACCGGATACATTGCCTTGATGCTGGATGGGCTCTTTATCCTGGCGTTGTCAGATTCAGTGAATTCATATGACATAATTGTACACACCTTTTTTCTCGGGTTTGTGTTTTCTATGATTTTTGCGCACGGTCCTATTATTCTTCCCGGTGTACTGGGCCTGACAGTTAGACCCTATCATCCACTCTTCTATTTACCTTTGATTTTATTGTTATCATCCCTGCTGATGAGGATAGGTGCAGATGCATTGATTCTGCCTTTTGAATTCCGGGCATTAAGCGGTTGGATTTCAATGGGGAGCATCATTCTCTATTTTCTGCTGATGATCACCTTCACCATTCGCGCTTTTCGTCATGCAAAAGCTGATTAAGTTTCCACTGATATTTTTTTTCCTGGCTTCCTGCATCGGGGTCATGTTGCGCTGGCACCAGGTTGAGCCCATTCCGGGATTTGTTTATCCATTTTGGCTGCATGGGCATTCACATGCCATGTTTTTAGGATGGGTTTTCAACGCCCTTACATTGGGTTTCATCTTAGGATTCATTCCGGTTGAAAGACATCGATCCTACCAGTACTTGCTTATCCTGATCAATTTGATCCTTGTATTTATGTTAATTTCATTCCCGCTTCAGGGTTATGGACTTTATTCGATTGTCTTATCTACACTTCATACGGTTGTCTCCGCTATACTGATTTACAGGTTTTTCCGTGATTCCCGCCAGTATGCTGCGAGACAATACATCGGCTTTGCCCGGATGTCATTGGTTTTCTTTTTGATCTCTGCATTAGGTCCGCTTGCGCTTGGTGTATTAATGGCCCGTGGAATGGGCCAGACACAATGGTATCATCTGGCGGTTTATTTCTATTTACATTTTCAATACAATGGTGTATTTACTTTTGGTGTTTTTGCATTGTTCTTCCATTTTCTGGAAGTAAGAGGAGTAGTTATAAATGAGTTCACAGTAAGAAAATTCCGCTGGCTGCTGTTCATTTCCTGTTTCCCGGCTTATGCGCTCTCCACGCTCTGGACACAACCTGTTACGGTCATACTATTTCTGGGCATCGTCTCTGCGCTGATCCAGGTTATCGCCCTTGGTTTTTTCATTCGGTCCTTTCAAGGCACAATTGGTAATTGGATGAAAGACATTTCAACAACAGCCAGAATTTTCCTGATGTTATCCTTTATGGCATTTGTTATAAAGCTGATTCTTCAATTGCTTTCTTCATTTCCAAGTGTTGCCATGCTGGCCTATGA
>JALOMY010000246.1 GCA_025455225.1 Cyclobacteriaceae bacterium
CCATTTCGAAACATCCGGAGGCGACCAGGTATTGTTTCCCGGAGTAAGTGAATACGATGAAGCATGATGCTGCACATTTTGAGTTGTAATGACGGAACCTTTCCGGATGGTATTGACTGCCTTACCAACTGCTACGCCATACATCAGAATCTCGTCACCCAGGTTGAGATCCCGTTTTGCGAACTTATGCTTGGCCGGAAGATCATGTAAAAGCGTTATGGTTTCATTCCGGTACGAGATGGATTCACCCGCTTTTAAATCGGTTAAAGCAACTAATACATTATCGGAAGGATGTACAGAAAGAAACCGGTGTTTCATAGAGGGGAGAATAACTGGTAAAAATTAGAGGGAATTCATGGATTGACCAATCGGTTACAAAAGAATTACAGAATAGATTTAACCCGGCAGGATACCGGATGATTGACATCAGGCCAAAAGTAATCGGAATTCGGTATTTTGCGGATTGTGTGAAATGAGTGAATCGGAATATTTTAACAGAATGATCAAACGTGTACTTCTACTTCTTTTCTTACTGGTTTTTTACTTTCAACCAACATCTGGGCAAAGCACAGTAAACCACTGGGAGACTGTAGTTTATGACAGTATGATGTGGCGTTACTTTGTGGGTACATCCGATCCCGGATCAGACTGGTTTCAGCCAGGCTTTGACGATTCCGCCTGGCAGCAGGGAAGGGGCAGCATCGGGTATGGGGACAACGATGACCGTACCATCATTTCAAATACCCTGTCGGTTTTTCTAAGAAAAAAATTCACCATCACCAATAAGGATAAAATTGTCGGGGCGATTCTTCATATGGATTATGATGATGGTTTTATTGCTTACCTCAACGGTGTGGAAATTGCCCGGGCCATGATGGGCGATGATGATGTGGTTCCGTTTAATCAACCCAGTTCAGGTTTGCACGAAGCACTATTGTACCAGGGATTTGCACCGGAATCCATCCTGCTTGATCCGGAACTTATGGATCAGCTTTTAATTAACGGTGAGAATACATTAGCCTTCCAGGTTCACAATGAGAATATCAGCTCGTCTGACCTTACAGCTTCCTTGTTCTTTACCGTTGGTATTAGCGATAATTCGTTTACCTATTTGCCCACGCCATCGTGGTTTATTGAGCCGCTTGATTTCCAATCGTCCAATTTACCCATCATCGTAATCAACACCAGCGGGCAACAAATTGCGGATGAACCCAGGATCGTGGCCGATATGGGTATAATTGATAATGGTACAGGCAACCGGAATTCCGTAACGGATGCTTTCAATAACTACAATGGAAAGATTGCCATTGAAATAAGGGGCGAGTCGTCCCAGATGTTTCCCAAGAAATCATACCGCATTGAAACCCAGGATGAAACAGGCAACAATCTAAACGTATCGTTGCTGGAAATGCCATCCGAAAATGATTGGGTGTTGTATGCTCCGTACTCAGACAAATCCTTAATGCGCAATTCATTGACCTTTAAACTTGGAAGGGATATGGGGCGTTACGCACCCCGTAACCGGTTTGTAGAATTTGTATTGAACGGAAATTACGAAGGTGTTTATGTGCTAATGGAAAAAATCAAAGTGGATAACAACCGGGTGGACATTGCGGGGTTGGATCCGGAAGATATCAGCGGGAGAGATGTAACCGGAGGTTATCTGCTGCGGGTTGATAAAATTGATGCAGACGATTACCCGGCCTGGAGTGCCACACCCGATCCGTTGCCAACGGGTTTTCGGGATGTGACGTTTCAATACGAAGATCCGAACGGGGAGGACCTGATGCCTCAGCAACGTTCCTACATTTCCAATTATATGTATGAATTTCAATCGTCATTAACACGGGCCAGCTTCACGGACCTGGCAACTGGTTATAAGAGTTACCTGGATATGCCGTCCGCGATTGACTTCATGCTTGTAAATGAAATCGGAAAAAACGTAGATGCTTATATATTTAGTACGTATTTGTACAAAGAAAAAGACCCGCAGAACGGCCGTGGAAATCTGGTAATGGGACCGCTGTGGGATTTCAACCTGGCGTATGGTAATGTGGACTATCACCCCAATTCACAATTTAGTCCGGGATGGATGTACAACGATGATTACCGTATGTACTGGTTCCGCAGGATGATGCAGGATCCGTATTTCGCAGCATCCTTTACATGCCGATGGGAGCAATTACGATCCACCTGGTTAACCGATGCGTATGTCAATCAGGCCATCGATTCGATGGTAACGTTACTGAGCGAGGCCCAGGTGCGAAACTTTCAGCGCTGGCCGGTACTCGGTGTGTATGTTTGGCCCAACCAGTTTGTGGGACAAACGTATGAGCAGGAAATCAACTGGATGAAACGGTGGATTGAAGACCGGCTGTTTTGGATGGATACCAACAAACCTGGTGACTGTTCGATCATCACATCAATTGACGAGGTTGACAATTCCGGGTCGTTTACCTTGTATCCGAACCCCACGGAAGGATCCGTTATCATTACATTGAATGCAGCCGATAGCCGCACCCGGCAGATCCGTATTTTTAACCTCACCGGACAGTTGGTGTACCAAACCCAATTTATGGGAGAATCATATACTTGGCCGGGATTGGATCAGACCGGAAATGAATTAGCGGCAGGTGTTTATTTAATTACGATTACGGATGAGAGGGGAGCATCAATTAAGCAGAAACTGATCAGGAGATAAAGATCCTGAAAATTGAACTTAACATAATATAAATTATATAACTCTTTTAGAGTTTTGCGGTCTGTGCCCGCCAGGACTTTGAGCCTCCTGGTCTGTTAGCTATTGGGATCGCACTTCCCCGCAAATGGAATTCTCTATTCAACCTGTTTATTGATTCGAGTTTCAGTGATGCTTATGAGTTCGGGGCATTTCCTTGATAGGCATCCCATCGGCAACCACTTCAAAATTGGCCATCATACCCGCCTGATGATGTTCAAGTATATGACAATGGTACATCCACGTGCCTGGTCGATTATCAGGCATCCACGCAATCTTGACTTTGCTTCTTGGTTTCAGGTTAATGGTATCCTTCCATGCAGTGTATGAAGGCTTCGTTCCATTTTCTTCGAGAACCTGGAAAAAGAATCCGTGCAAATGAAAAGGGTGATCCATGAGGCTGGCGTTTACGACCTCCCAAACCTGCAGTTCAGCTACTTTTACAGGATTGTCGTTAACGTGGGTTGAACCGTTTATCAGGAAATCCATTCCGTCTTTGAAACTCAGGCCAACCGATAATTCAACCCTTCTGTTTATTTCTGCATTAGAAACGGCCAATTGCACAATGGTTCGCAGGGTGTCAGGAACATGAGCAACAGAGGGTACGGGGCGCCCTACACGAATGGAGGCAAATTTTTCTGGCTTAGGCCTTAGGAATGTCATTCTGTTATAACGAAGTGACTCCAGGGAGAACACATCACCTTCATCGAAAGGTCCTACAACGATATCGAATCGCTCCCCTGGTGTAATTAATTGTGATTTTACAGGTATTGGTGATTCCAGGAGTCCGCCATCTGTTCCAATGATCGAAAATTCATTTCCGCCAAGATACAAATCAAAATATCGCGCACTGGTTGCATTGATAATACGCCAGCGTTCTAAGTGACCGGCAGACATCTCAATAATAGGATTTTCTTTTCCGTTAATCAGTAGCGTATCTCCCTGGCGGCCATCATGTCTTTCGACTACACGTGGGATGAACCATCGTGGTTTTGTGAATGCTCCTTTAGCATCCAGCTTCATATCGTCAATAATAAATACCCGTTCTGCGTCTGTCATGATTTCCTCCGTTGAATCTTCGACAATGAGCGCTCCATACATTCCCCTCTCCATTTGAACCGTTTCGTTGGAATGAGCGTGATACCAGAAGGTGCCAGCATCCGGCAAAACAAAACGGTATTCAAATGTTTCTCCAGGTGAAATCGGTTTTTGAACTGCATCCGTTCCGTCCATCTCCGCTGGCAGACGAATGCCATGCCAATGGATCGTTGTAGGCTCGCTCAATTTGTTGGTTACTTTCACAACCAGGGTGTCGCCAACGTTAGCTCTCAGTTCGGGACCAGGTACTTGTTTATTAAAACCCCAGGCTTCAATGGATTTGCCAGTGGAGATCTCCCAGCTAAATGCGCTGGCTTCAAGATGATACTCAACGACCTTTGAGTTAGTTTTCATAAAGATTGGTTTTGTTTTTCAGTTTACTTTCTCTTTTGACTTGACAAAGGTGGATAGCAGCAATATTAATTCACAGGCCAAGGATGCGTCATAAAAGGACAGACTTTTGAATCTTTTTCTAAGGTTTAATACGCTGGTCATTTGATTTGCACTTCATTCACCCAAACACTCCAATCCCTATTATTTGATTTTTGAGATTGTCCTTTTATGACGCTTTGATGACCTAGGGCAGATAGCTTAAGAGCCACACCTTTGTATCACAGAGGGAGAAATAAATTAAACCAAAAAAAAACTATGAAAACAATAAGAAAAATGATGCTTACCATGGGATTAATTCTCAGTGTCTTGCTGAGTTCTTGTAATGAAGAAATATTCGATCCAGCATTAACGAGAACCTTTACAATTGAATCTTCGTCCATTGGTGCTACTTATCCAATACAAGTTGCCCTACCAGAAAACTATAATACATCGGGCGAAAAGTTCTCAACAATCTATGTTCTTGATGGGGAGCAGGATTTTGACTTGGTGGCAAGCACGTGTAAAAGTCTTTCGGACCGTTATTCTGTACGTAATGTCCTGGTTGTAAGTATTGGTTATGGAAGAAATCGAAGCATAGACTATACACCCACCAAAACCG
>JALOMY010000247.1 GCA_025455225.1 Cyclobacteriaceae bacterium
GCTCTTGCTGTTCTTTTTAATGAGATCGATGTATTGTGCCAGGTCAATGCTCTTGATGCCGGTTTCGTAATACATTAAACCATCGTTATAGCCTCCCTGTCGGTAGTGGTCGATGGTTAGCGTGTATGGAAATGGTTGAGATTCATAATGCCTGCGCATGCTTTGCTGAATGTACCAATCGGTATTGTAGTAGCTTAATACAACCACGCGAACATCCGTACGTGTGCCTTCCACTTCCTGCGAATACCAGAGCGGGAACGTGTCGTTATCGCCACCGGTGTACAAGATTGCATTGGGTTGGCACGATTCAAGATAATTTACAGCTGAATCAACCGAGAAGAAACGTTCTGAACGGTTATGATCATCCCATCCTTCTGCTGCCATTAGGCCTGGAGCTGCCAGGCCGATTAAGGTTGCCGCAACAGCGGTGGCTTTATGATTTTTAATGAAACGGTTTAAGGTGCTGGCGATAGCAATCACACCAAAGCCGATCCAGAAAGAAAACGCGTAGTATGAACCGGCATAAATGTAATCGCGTTCGCGGGGTTCTGACGGAGGGGAATTCAGATAAACTACCAGGGCCACACCGGTGAGAACGAACAACAAACCAACAACTGCAAAATTTTTCTTGTCGTGGGTAGATTGATAAAAGATCCCGATAATACCAATGATCAAGGGTATCATAAAGAAATTATTGCGGGCCATGTTGTACGATACCATTTCCGGAAGATCTTCAAACCAGCTGTTCGGGCCCAGCCAGTCGCCCCCAATTTCATCGGTTTCCCTTCCGGCAAAGTTGAACATGAAATACCGTACGTACATCCAGTAGATCTGGTGCGAGAACATAAAGCGTATGTTATCCGAAAAGGTCGGTTTTTCCCCTTCGCGTAATCCCAGTTTCGAACGGTACAGCGCCTGGTGTTGACGATCGGTGCTGTAAATCCGGGGAAGTATGGTCATTTGGGTCGGATCGTAGACATACGAAATTTTGCGCTCGGCAATTTCGTATTTGTCTTTTCCTTTTCGGTATTGGGGAGCACCTTCCTTAATGTCCACAATCTGCGCGGTAAAATATTGGCCATATAACAGCGGACGGCTTCCATATTGTTCGCGCTTCAGATAGCTCACAAAGCTCATGATATCCGATGGCTCATTTTCGTTAATAGGTGGTTTATGATTGGAACGGATAACCACTAAAGCATACGATATATAGCCAATCAGGATAAAAGCAGTAGAAAGTAAAAAGGTATTCAGAGCCGGCTTATTGTTTACCTGGGAGTACCGGATTCCAAAAATCAGCGCACCAATTACGATGAGGCTGAAGAAGATCACACCTGAACCGAAGAACAAACCCAGCGTATTCACAAAGAAAACTTCGAAGTTGCCGGCCAGTGATGGAAGTCCCGGAATGATGATGTCGTTAATGAAAATGATCAGCATGCCGCTGATGGCAAGGGTAGCTATTACACCCCAGCGGGTAGGATTGTATTTTTTGAAATAGTAAATCAATCCCAAGGCGGGCAAGGTTACCAGATTGAGCAGGTGAACCCCAATGGAAAGTCCGATCATGTAAGAAATCAAAATCAGCCAACGGTTTGCTTTGGCATCATCTTCAATAACATCCCATTTCAGCATAGCCCAAACCACAAAGGCGGTGAAGAAGGAAGACATGGCGTAAACTTCCGCCTCAACGGCTGAGAACCAGATGGAATCTGCAAAGGTGTTGGCCAACGCACCAACTGCACCTGCACCCATCAACAAAATGGTTTTATCAGTTGTGAGTTCATGTGGTTTTGAGAGGTTCATCAGCTTTCTTCCGAACAGGGTAATTGACCAGAACGTAAACAGCGAAGCAAAAGCAGCTGATAAAACACTCGCAAAGTTGATCCAGTACGCAACCTTGGTAACGTCACCGAATGCGAGAAATGAAAAGATTCTTCCAATTAATAAGAACAACGGGGCTCCCGGAGGATGGGGAACCTCAAGTTTATACGATACGGCAATAAACTCTCCGCAATCCCAATAGCTGGCCGTCTCTTCCATGGTAATCCAATAGGTAGCCAGGGCGATAACAAAAATGCTCCAACCAGTCAGGTTATTGATTTTCTGAAAATTCATAAATGATGGTAAGGTTATGATTCATCAGCCCAAAAAGGAAGATGAAGGGGCGAAAATACGGATTTTAGGATAATCTCGACTGGTTAAAAGGATTAACGGATCGGTGAAATTATTTATAAACAATCACATAAAAGGCCAGCCACAACAAAAAGAGAAATACATACGAACTCACAACAATAAGCCAAACCATCTTTTTCTCTTTTCGGGCGAAATGATGAATACCTGAAACGAGGGCAATGCAGTAGAAGATTTCAAAAATATTTAATGCCCGTAACGGATAGGCCCACCGGGAGTCAATGGAGTAATAATCAAAAAAGTGCATGAGGGAAAGCGGGTAAAAAGCCCCGATGTCGGTATACGAAGGATCTGTTTCAATGAAAAGGAACCAGAGAATTTTCAATACCTCCGGGATGAAGAAGATGAATTCCGCCCCCATAACTACACCCCAGCATTGCCAATAGGTAACTTTATAACCGTACATGAAGCAGCCGACCCAGATGACAAAGGAGAGGATCGAAAATTTCCACAGGTAAACGAGCGGAATGGAGATAAATTGCAAGGCGCTGATCATCTTGAGAATGGTACCTTCAGGCCGGTCCTGAAGGAACTCAAAGGCAGCAGTTTCGTTTTCTATAAATGACTTTTTAATGTATAGCAGCAACAAGGCTAACAGGCAGAGCAGTACAAAAAGCAGTCTTTTGTCGGTTGAGAATATTGATTTAGCTTCGTTGCTTGGATTCATGACAGATCATGTGTGGCAGGGACGGTAATTCTATGATTAAAAAAATTCACATCCAACTTTTCGTACTCATTGTGCTTTTCGCCTGCGCTTTTTCCGGTAAGGCACAAGCCGTTGAAAAAAAGGATACTACTATAATCTTAATAACTGATCTTGCTGTTCAGCTCCAGTGTACAGAAGCATTAAACGACCTCTATAATTTTAAGTTTGACGATGCTGAATGGAAGTTCCGGTATATGCGGTACAAGTACCGGTGGCATCCGCTGCCCTATTTCCTGATGGGTTTAATTGAGTGGTGGAAGATCATGCCCAATACCAAAAATGAGGCGTATGATAAAAGTTTTCTGGCGTATATGGACAGCACAATTCTCGTGGCTGAAAACCTATACAAGAAATACCCGGCTTATAAACTGGAGGCTTCTTTTTTCCTGGCTGCAGCGTATGGATTTAAAGGCAGGCTATATTCGGATGAGTATCGCAGGCAGTGGACAAAAGCAGCCGCGGCAGGTAAAAGTGCGTTGAACTACCTGGAGGAATGCAAAAAAGGTCAAAGCCTTACTCCCGAATTATTGTTTGGTGATGCCCTATACAATTATTTTTCAGTATGGGTACCTGAGAATTACCCGGCATTGAAACCCATCCTTTGGTTTTTTCCGAAGGGTGATAAGAAACTGGGACTCGAACAGTTGAAGGAAGTTTCCTATAACGCTTTTTATACACGGGTAGAAGCCATGGTGTGGCTGATGCGCATTCTGAATAATTATGAAAATGATCAGCCCCGTGCTTACCAGCTCAGTGAGTACCTGTACCAAACGTACCCGGACAATCCGTTTTTTCATCGTTACTATGCCCGCACCTTATATACTATGGGACGTTTTGCCAATGCGGAACTTGCTTCGCAGCAGATTCTGACGAGGATCGACAGCGGCATGGTGGGTTATGAAGCTACCAGCGGACGGTATGCTGCTTTCTTCCTCGGGCAGATCAATGAAGCCCGCGGTAACCTGGATGATGCCAAGAAATATTATAAGCTCTGTATCAAATATTCGGAAGAAATCGGAGTTACTGAAGCCGGCTATTACCTCTATTCATTCATCTCCCTGGGAGAAATTGAACAGAAGCAAGGCAACAAGGCAGAAGCCAGGCGATATTTTACGGAAGCCAAGAAAAAATCCAAACGTAAAGACGAAGCCTTCAAAGATGCCAAACGAAGGCTGAAGAAAATGGAGCAGGTAGACTAAGTGTTATTGTTCGTAACGAATTGATAATTTGCTCCTTCATTACCAGAAGCATAAGTCTGATAAAAAATAGTATTGAGAACGAACTGAAAATACACATAACCTGAAGCTAATATCCTGCCCGTGGAACTCCGCGACATTATCATAACCCCCATTGTCATTATCCTGGTATACTTCGTGGCATACCTGGTACGCGGAAGGGTTACGGATTCCATTACGCGGAAGTATTTTTTGCCGGCACTCACCGTGCGCATCCTGGGTGCATTAGCGGTAGGATTTATTTATCAGTTTTATTATGGTGGAGGTGATACGCTGAATTACCATTCCCATGGAAGCCGCATTATCTGGGAAGCATTTACTGAAGATGTGGGCAAAGGACTCCAGCTTTTATTTTCAGATGGTTCAAAAAGCTCCGGTATCTATAAATACGCGAGCCAGATCTGGTATTTTAAAGACCAGCAATCTTATTTTATTATCCGGATAGCCGCCCTATTCGATTTGATTACTTTCTCAACCTATTCGGCCACAGCTGTGCTTTTTGCTGTTTTGAGTTTTGCCGGTGGCTGGCTGATGTTCTTAACCTTCTACCGGATAGTTCCTGAACTCCACCGGTGGACCGCCCTGGCGTGTTTGTTTATTCCAACTGTATTTTTCTGGGGTTCTGGTATTTTTAAAGACACCATTACACTGGCCGCCCTGGGTATTTCGTTTTATTGT
>JALOMY010000248.1 GCA_025455225.1 Cyclobacteriaceae bacterium
GGCATTTACATCGATGATGAGCAAACGAAAATTGCTCTGAATGCGTTAGGTTACTGCAAAATTGGAAATGCTGTTACCGTTTAATCAATTAGTAGATAACCTGCGTCTTCGCCTGAAAGAAGCGTTGCCCGGTGCAAGGGCCCATGAACCGCTTCGGGCAGTTCCTTCAGGCACTCTGCTTCCAAAATTTGAACACAAGGTTCCGCCAAAACCGGGAAGTGTGTTGATACTATTATACCCGGAGAGCAATTCAATCCTTTTTCCATTAATAAAGCGACCGGATTACCTCGGTGCCCACAGCGGACAAATCAGTCTGCCGGGAGGCAAGGCAGAGTATGGAGAAAATGCAATTGAAACTGCGCTTCGGGAAGCACAGGAAGAAATTGGTGTAGAAGTAAAAAACGTTGACGTGCTCGGCACGCTGACTGAATTCTTTGTGATACCCAGCAACTTCATGGTTACACCGGTAATTGGTGTATCACCCGGTAAACCTGACCTGGTGCCAGATGTTACCGAGGTTGCCCGGATTTTGCATGGTGATGTTCTTGAATTGCTACCGGATGAAGCCATCAAAACTGCGGAGATCATGGCAGCAGGAAGATACCGGATGACGGCCCCGCATTTCGAAATTGAAGGTGAAATTGTCTGGGGGGCAACGGCTATGATGCTGAATGAGTTCCGGTGGATTCTTAAGGAACTGATTCACTAAAGACAAACAAAAAAGGGCCGAAGCCCTTTTTTTAAGCGGATCTAACTACTTTATTAACAACAAAGGTCTTTGATATTGTTGTTTTAGGAGTGCCATCATTCGGAATTACATCAAATGTAATTCTTAAAAGTATAGAAGTGGAAGTTCCTACATTCCATTGACCTGAACCTCTTGCTTTAGTTATATTTCTTCTAATTTCTTTACTGTTTGGAAGTTGTTCCAATGTGCCATTCAATTCATATACTGAACTGGGTTTTGGTCCATAAAAAATAATTTCTTTCTTTAAATTACTTATTGTTGCTACCTGTGAATAGCCATTTCCTCCAATTAAAGCTGGATTAAAATGTATTTGAAATGAATTAGGATCAATCGTGAAATAATAATAGTAATTTGTTGTGCCAATTGATCCAGGAACTTTGACTTTGTCAATGTTAATAATTGGTTTTGAAGAAAGATAAAATACACCTAAAGGATAATTATATGCAGGCGACTGTCCAGGTGTGTTTGATTGATCATAACCTGGCATTGGGAATATTATACCTGTAGTTGGAATTTGCTGAGTGAAAGTTCCAGCAAGATTAATTTTTGTATCTATATTAAGATTAACTTTTTGTACAGTTGGTTCTTGTGTATTGCCAAAAATACCTCCAAGTAAATTCCAAACAGTTCCCTGTAATCCTCCTTGAATAATACTCTTTATGGTACTGAAAAGTAATCCTGCATATTTTTCTGCTTGTTTTTCACCATTCAATATTAATTTGACACTTTTTCCAGTTAAATAGGATAAATTAGAAGTTACGAAATCAAAATTACTTTTTTTGATCGGAGCTGATGAAATAGATCCTGTGACTGTTCCTTGCTGCGATCCCGAAAGAGATATATTTGATATTGCAATTGACCTGATTTGCCACTGAAAACTAAAAGTAGTACTGTTTTGGGATATTACATTCTTGTCGTAAGCTAATTCATATTCAAATACATACCATGAAGCAGGTTGGAGAGTTTGATCTTCTAGTCTTGAGGCGAAGATTGAAACTTTATTTAAATCAATACTATCTTGATCAGCAAAATTAAGTAAAGGAGATGAATTTAGATAGGTTCCAGTACCATATGTTCTTATAGTATGAGCCATTTTATCATTTCCAATAAAATTTGAGCTGCTAGGAATATAATAATAATATCTAACGATACCTCTATATTTATTATATAACATAAAATACCATTGTTGTTGTTGGACTTGAGTATTAAATGTATTATATAATAGTACCCATCCATCACTTTTATGATAGTCATATCTAATATCTGGCGATGCATTAAAAGAAGTTCCTGATCCGGCCCAAGGTGAGGCTATTTGAATTCCTTGAGGAGTTGGCATATAATCATGATGTTGTTCACCGATATCCCATTCTAATGGATATGTATCGACACGGCTTGAATATGAATTTTTTGGAGGTTGAATATTTGAATTCTCCTTAATAATTTCTTTTGCTTCAGGCTTAATTATTTCTTGTTGACAACCAAGAATAATGGAAAACATGAAAATGATAATGATTAATTTAGGTTTCATGGCTTTTATCGATTATCAAAATTTATAATTGTCTAATTGATATTATAGAATTAATTGATTTAAGATTCAATTGCTAATAAGCTAAATTAAAAAGATTAAGCAATTAATCAACAATAATCTTATGTAAGATTCCATCTTTCTAAAACAATTAATGTATTTAACTTATTTTATAATAAAATTATTTCAATTAGTGATAAAAATTAATCTTCAATTAATTTTAATATAATTTTTTAAACAGTTCTACTACTCTTTAAATGTGAGACATTAAAAAATAAAAAAGGGCCGAAGCCCTTTTTTGTTTTATATCCGGATCGGAATTAATTGTTTTCATCCCAGCTGGTTTCGGAAATACGGGGAGAAACCTGGGTGATTAATACCTCGCTTGAGGGTGGATCACCCCGGTCGTACGTTACATTAACATGATCGGTATCCAGTCTGCCGGTTCTGCGCAAATCAATCCAGCGATGGCCGGCTTCCGCCCAAAGCGAATATCTTCTCTGAAATAAAATCTCTTCGAGTATCTGATCATCGGTTTTCCCGGTAACATCATAATCAGCAAGACCCCATGTATTGCGTACAATATTGATGGCATTTCCTGCTTCATCATTGGTTCCAGCGGGGGCTAATAGCTGAGCCTCTGCGTAGATCAGGATCAACTCCTCATTACGGATGAAGGGTATCGGATCTACGTTAGTATTCCAGCGGTTGTCCTGGTATTCACCCTCAAATGGAATGGCGCTGTAGGTAACCGGGTTGGTACGCAGAAAGAATTTGGAGGCCCTGGCATCACCCGGTAAAAGATCATCAATCATGGCAGGGTAAACAATCAGGATGGTGTTCGTAGGTACATCACGAACATAGAATAAAGGATTATTCACATCCGGGCTGTTGCCATACACATGCACCGGGCCGATGTTCATTTTAGCTGACGTAGCCGGTGTTACATTCAGATCCATAAATGATTCCGATAATGCGGTAAGAGCGCCAGCATAATCTTCAGCATATAAAGCTGCACGGGCTGCTATGGCGCGGTTAACTTTCAGAAAATCGGCTGGCGTAGAAAATCCCATGGTCAACGTAAAATCGAAGGAACTGCCTGCATTCTGCAAGTCGGTTTTCGCTTCATCCAACAGGGAACGAATGGCTTGTAATGCTGTATCAAAATCTTCGATCGGTCCCGGGTTCAGCGGATCTTCCACATCAATGCGAATACCATTTTGGTACTGCTGCATCAATGGCCAAAGCAATTGATAGGCTTTAATGGTTTTGGCAAAACCAACATAGCCTGCTGCTTCCGATGCATCAACCGAAGCAGTGTTCTCTACGGATTGAATCAGCGTGTTAGCTTGTTTAACGGCTAGATAAGGATTTAAATAAGTTCCATCGGATGAGAAGAAATCCGGATAGGTTGTTGTTCCGAACCAATCACCTGCAAATCTAGGATCGGATTGGAAGAATGGAGCAACTTCCCGAGCAAAGCTTCCAAACATTTGCGTGGCGTTTGCAAAATAATCGCGATGCCTCGCCTCAAGACCGGTGACCAATGACCGTAACTGGGCTTTCGTAGCATTATTCAGCACACCGGACAACGGTGGGTTATCCGGATCAACAACGGTTTCTACCTGGCAGTTGGTTAACACCAGGCTCAACGTTAGGATATAAATTAATTTGAGTTTCATAATGAGTTTCATAAGAGTTTAGAAATTCACAGTCAGGTGAAAGAAAATCCGTCTTGAACTGGGGTAAGGCGTAACCTCAACGTTTGAGTTGATGGGTTGCCCGCCAAAGTTGGATACTTCAGGATCATAACTGCCATAGGTAGTTGACAACAGAACGTTGTTGACGGAAGTACCCAGCCTTACGCCACTGATGGCGCCATTAAACCAATTCGAGGTAGTTGCTTTGGGAATATTGTAATACAGTCCGGCTTCACGCAGTTTCCAATACGAGGCATCTTCAACATAGACTTCCGGTGCAGGTCCGCCACCGTTCCAATCAATTAATCTTCCAAATCCGAATGGTAGGCCATCATCTCTACCGACATCTTCCATGTAGCCTTCTGTTGAACCTCCATCATCCCACAACAAGGCCGAGAGGTTGATGTTGTCACCGCCTTTTTTCCAATGAAGCAGGAAGGAAAATTCAAAGTTCTTCAGGAACGTAATGGTGTTATACCACGACATGTCAAAGTCGGCCTGGCGATCGCCAATAACTTTATTACCGGCAACGGGAAGCGGGTTTTCAGGATCTTCAGGTGTACCTATAATAACGGTTGGTGAAAAGCCTTCAGCCAGAATGTAAGTTCCGAGCGCTGAACCAAATCCACCGGTTGTTGTAGGTGGAATTATTAAATCGGTAATCTCGGCCCGGTTTCTCCACCAGGATAAACGTGAGAACCAATTAACTCCACTCGTTATTAGAGGTGTACCACCCAATGCCAGTTCAATACCCTTATTGGATAGTTCTGCACCATTGGTTGCAATAGCCGTTATACCGGTAGATTCTGCGGGGA
>JALOMY010000249.1 GCA_025455225.1 Cyclobacteriaceae bacterium
GTGTTGGAATTCCTTGCTTAGGCTCCTGGATACCCCAGGCATTCGTTTCCAATTGATGCAAACCCTCGAAATAAAAGTTTTCGAGCTCGTCTTTTTCACGGTTCACTTTAGGTATGCTTAACCGGATTTGCGGAAACTCCCTGCGTATGCGTTCGATAATCAGCCAGGTGTCGGGTTCATGCTTTTGCGCAAGCGGAAGAAAAGTATGCAGTACATGAACAAATGAAAGATCAACGTTGGCAAAAAAAAGCTCGCAGAGAGTATGGTTCAGCTGAAGGTATTCAGCTTCCGTCATGTCCACCCGTTTTTGAGTATAAAGCCTTCGTAACTCCTGCTTGGTCATGCGTAACGCATCACAAAAAATTGGAAATCAAACGGATCAAAATGCAATATAAGTTGATCGATGAACTTCGGATCGGTCTGGTAGAAATTCAGAAAGTTGTCGGTACGTTCCTGCAGGTTTCCGTTTGGAAACAGGGAGTCTTTTACCGCTTCGATTTGTTGAAGCCGGTCGGCCTGAAGGCGCTTTTCAGCTTTCAGCAACTTGTGTTCAATTTTTTCGAGGCTTTTAATGGCACGCTTTGTTTCTGCCCCGACTAACGGGCCCAGTGTTTTATCGATGGAAGCAGCATTTTTCAGAATCTGTTCGAAATGCTTCTCAATGCATTCCTTTTCATGAAGCAACTGGATGTTGTTTTGAGTAAAATTCAATACCGCCTGATTGAACAGCTTATCTTTTTCCAGGAATAAATCCGAAAGCATTATTTGGGTCTTATCGAATTTCCTTGCCGTGGGTGCATCCATTATCATGGCAAAGTTTCTCGGCATAAGAATGGGGAACGGAATTCGGTGAAGATCAAAGACTGCCTTGAGTTGAAGCCAGTAAACTATCTCTGCCGGTCCGCCAATGTAGGCCAGGTTAGGCAGTATGATCTCCTGGTAGAGTGGCCGCAGAATGACATTCGGGCTGAACTTTTCAGGATGGGTTTTTATAAGTTCTTTTAGTTCGGAGGCTGAAAACGTAATGGAAGTATCCACTACAGAGAAGTGATCGTCTGTCTTTTCAAGGCGACTTCGTAATCCTTCATCCAGGTAGAATAAATTAATTTCTCGGCAATGTACCTGGGCTTTATAACCCTGATTTTCCAATGCCGAATTGGTAGAATCTACTTTTTCCTTTGTGGAATGATCAAACAGATCCGCTTCGATTACCGGAATAAAAAGTTCTTTAAGCTTCGGATTATCGGCATCAATTATTATCAATCCTTCTTTGCCGAATAATTCATTTACATAATGCCGTACGGCCGCGCTTAGTGATCCGTATTTTGAGTATGCATCGCGGAAGATCTTAATATCACCGGGTAGTTGAGGCAATAGTTGTTTGAAGTCTTTCGTGTGGAATCGTCCCACTGCGCCTTGCTGATGGGTTTCCCAGGTGTACTTTTTACCATCCAGCCGGAATGATTTGATTTCATCGTAATCATGATCTTCCGAGGCCATCCAGTATACCGGAACAAAATCGTATTGGGGATACCGTTCTTTTAATTGTTTACAGGCGTTGATTACCGTAACTATTTTGTAGATAATGTACAGCGGTCCTGTAAAAATGTTGAGTTGATGACCGGTGGTTATGGTGAAGGTATTTTCAAGAGCGAGCATTTCCAGGTTATTCCTTACGGCATCGGTGAGCGTATAGCCATCGTATTGCTCAGCTAAGGATTTAACCAGTACATTCCGTTGCTCGGGTGAAAAGTTCTTTGCTTTCTCTGTTATTTGATCCTGGAAATTACCAGGCGATGGAAACCGGTTGTAAAAGAGCTTAAGGGATTCCTTTTGCTTAATGTAGTCAAGAAAAAATGGATTAAACGAATGGGTTGCTTCAAAAGGAATCTTTTGGATCTGCATGGCTTAACAACAGGAAATAGAAAACATAAGCAAATAACGTTTAATATTCATGTTGGTTTAACAGAAATTACATAAGTGTCAGTCAAGGGTCTCACCAAAGAGATCAAACTCAGTGGCTGATGTAATTTTAACCTGCACAAAGTCGCCCATCCGCAAGTAATTTTTGGAGGCATCAAGGATAACTTCGTTATCTACTTCCGGGGAATCAAACTCGGTTCGGCCAATAAATTCACTTCCCTCTTTTCGGTCGATCAGCACCTTAAAGGTCTTACCTACCTTTTGCTGGTTCAGTTCCAATGAGATGCCCTGCTGGAGTTCCATCACGTCATCGGCCCGTTGTTGCTTAACCTCATCCGGTACATCATCTTTCATGGAATACGCATGCGTGTTTTCTTCATGCGAGTAGGTAAAAACACCCAACCGGTCAAAACGCGATTGCTCAACAAAATCGAGCATGTCATTAAAATCTTCTTCGGTTTCACCCGGGTGACCGGTAATCAATGTTGTACGGATGGCGATATTCGGTACTTTATAGCGAATGGTTTCTAAAAGCTCTTCCGTTTTTTCCCGTGTTGTTCCTCTTCGCATCAGTTGCAGCATTTTTGTGCTGCCGTGTTGAAGCGGTATATCCAGGTACTTGCAGATGTTGCTGCGCTCGGCCATTACATCCAGTACATCGAGGGGAAAGCCTGCCGGGAATGCATAATGAAGGCGAATCCATTCAATACCCTCAACATCCGATAGATGTTTCAACAAGTCGGCCAGGTTTCTCTTTTTGTATAAATCCAGGCCGTAGTAGGTTGAATCCTGGGCAATGAGAAGAAGTTCTTTGGTTCCGCCTTTGGCCAGGTTTTTGGCTTCCAGTACCAATTCTTCGATTGGTCGTGAGACATGCTTTCCACGCATTAACGGAATGGCGCAGAATGAACAAGGCCGGTCACAACCTTCTGAGATTTTCATGTACGCATAATGACCTGGATTGGTGAGGATGCGTTCACCGACCAATTCCTGCTTGTAATCTGCTTTGAATTGTTTCAGCAAGCGTGATAGATCGCGGGTACCAAACCAGGCATCAACATCGGGAATTTCTTTTTCGAGATCGGCTTTATACCGTTCGGAGAGGCATCCGGTTACATACACTTTGTCTACGATACCTTCTTCCTTGGCATCTACATACCGAAGTATGGTATCGATGGATTCCTGCTTGGCGTTGTCAATAAATCCGCAGGTATTAATTACTACTACGCTGGCATCGTCATCTTTTGATTCGTGTACGGCATTGATTCCGTTCCCTCGCAATTGCGTAAGCAGCACTTCAGAGTCCACCAGGTTTTTGGAGCAACCCAGTGTAACGATATTTACTTTCGTTTTCTTATTTCCCTTTGTTTTCACAATTCCGTTCTAAAGCGGTGCAAAAGTACGAAAAATAAGCAGGCACAGAATTTGGCCATGTTGTGTATCGTTTATCTTTACAGGTTCGAAACTATGCTGAAAAGAGGCTATTGGTTTGTTTTGTTGGTATTGGCAGGGTCGTGCCTGGACAAACCCGATTGTTATGAGTTAAATAACAATTATGCCGGGATTAGCTTTTTCAAACTGTACGATGGAAAAACGGATACCTTATCGATTATTGGTATTACTTCGCCCGCATCCGACAGTGTCTTTTATCCGTTTGTCCGGGCAACCGGTCTGCAATTGGAATTAAATCCCTATGAACCCAACACCGATTATTTGATTGAAACCACACTGGGAACTTATCGGATGGTTCTGGGTTATCGTTCTGAAGTAAAATTTGTTTCTGAAGATTGCGGAACCAGTACCCAGCTTTCTGATTTGGAAATTGAGTATGATGAATTTGATTCTGTACGACTCGTGAATGACATACTTACGGATCCGGCCCAAACCAACATTCAGGCGTATCGATGTCCAAGAACCAATTTTATGAAAGTGGCCTTCAGGCAGTTGATCAATTCAGTAGAAGTAGCAGACACGGTTGAACTTGCTAATGTTTCTCTTAATTATCCGGTAGTGTATTATTTTCCATCCGACTCGATTTCATCCATTTCTTTTCCGCTTAATGAAAATGCCAATTCAACTTCGGTAGATTTTGAATTTACCGATGGTTCAATTCGATCATTAACGGTTCAGTATACCCGAACCCTCTGGAACGAATATGTAATCTGCAGCGGCTTGAGCCTGATTGATAATTTATCCAGCACGTCCTCTACATTCAGTCAGGTAACCGTGGTTCGTGATTCGATACAAGATCCTCCAATAACCAATTTTGCGGTTTTCAAGTAGCATCATATTGACGGTTGCCTTCTTACCCTTCTTTGTTCACGCTCAGAAGAAAGATTCGCTGATCCAAAAGGATTACAGACCCACCGGCATCCGCCTGGGAACGGATGTATTCAGCCTGGTACGCAACCCCATAGACGACACTTTTAATGGATGGGAAGTAAGTGCCGATGTCGATTTTTACCGGTTTTTTCTTACGGCCGAATTTGGTCAATGGGGTCGGGATTTTGCCACGGAAGATGAGGTCTATGCCAATTCAGGTTCGTACTGGCGGATTGGTGTGGATGTCAATTTTTTAAAAAAGGACCCTGAAAAGAATATGTTTTTTCTGGGTGCCCGGTATGGTTCAGGATTCTTTGACGAAACGTTGACCGTCCAATTGAATGATACCTGGAATCAGGGTAGTTCGGTTTTTACCAATACCGATGCTACAGCAAGCTGGGGAGAAATTACGGGTGGTCTGAGGGTAAAAGTATGGAAGTTCGTGTGGCTTGGATATACGGCCCGTTATAAGTTCGCCCTTAATACGAAAACAACGGGTAACCTGGTGCCAACCGATGTACCTGGGTATGGCAGCACGGAT
>JALOMY010000250.1 GCA_025455225.1 Cyclobacteriaceae bacterium
CAAACATCTTCGGGAATGATTAAATCAGGTCGTTCATTGTCACAATCTTCGACAATAATCTGCATGTCCCTCCTAACGAAACCGAGTTTATACCAAACTCCATCTTTCTTTCGCCATTCGACTATAATAAAGGCTATATTATACTCGCCTTGCTGACCTGGAGCATCCCAGGTAATCGTTCCGTCAACAGGATTGATGGAGAACGTTGGCGGACCATCTCCATTCTCATTACCGGTATTGTAATTTGTGTAAAAAAACGGGTTTGAAGGATCCCGGTAATTGGTAACGGTCGTGTTTTTATCACGGAACGGAATAACCAATTCGTATGATAAACTGTCTCCATCGGCATCAAACGCACCCGGGTTGTGGAAAAATGCAACACCGGTACAGGCACGATCGATAGGCGGAATTAAAAGCTCAGGCGAATTCTTATTACAGAAAAAGGGATCAATATTAATTTCAGTTTCAATATAAAAAGTAGTGGATACCGAATTGTCCATATTCAATACACCCGCATTTCGATTGGGTTCAATGTAGGCGATCTTGTAGCGTCCAGGACCTGGAAAAGTATGCTCTATGGTAAACGATGCAAAGCCAATTCCCGGGCCTAATGCAGGATCAATCGTATTGGGAGTTTCAGGAATAAGAATGGGTGGTGTGCCGTCTCCAAAATCCAGGTAATCCATTTCACCTCCGAATAAAACGGGAGAACCTGTGTTGGTGTACACGGTAACCGTGATCCGAAAGGTGTAATTAAAACAAGATGTAGACACGCGCTCAGCTGTGATTTGTCCTGCCCGCAGGTGTGTAGCCTGAGAAGTACTGAACAAACCCAATTGAAGAAATAAGGTAAGTGCAATAGCAACACCCTTCAAGAACCGCCCCTGGAAAATCAATTTTTGCATGCCTGCTGTTTCCGGATACAATATATAACCCCTGCTCGGATGGAAAAAATTTAAATTTTAAACGATTTATCCCAATTTTTAGTCTCTTGCGAACTAAAAAAAGATCCTTCTGATTCCTATACACAAATCCGACACAAATTGTTATGCGAATTATTGGAGAAATTACTCATCCGGATTGTAAAATTACCCTGTTCAGCTGGAACAACCGTTACCTTATTAAACTGGAAAAAGGCCTTCTTGAACAGACCTTCAAAATCAATCAATATGACCTTACAAGCGAAGAAGAGTTAAAAATGATAACCAGTGAACTCTTCATTTCGAAAGCACTTAGCCGATTTTCAGAAATGGAAAATGACCTGCAGGAAGCATTGCATTCGCTTTAAAATCACGCATACACCGTCACATCGCATTAATTTATAGTATTTTGCGCCCGTGGAAGTACTGGAAAAGAAAAACAAGAACAAGAAATATAAACCCATTCTGGAGGGTATTCCCGATTGGCCGGTTTACCAATTAAGCAAAAACCGTAAAGAATTTATTGAAGAAGTCGCTCAAAAGTCTTTTGAACGAATTAAGGAGATAAGGCCCACCTCCAAGCAAATGGTAGACGAACTGGAGGCCACCATTTATCGCGAACAACAGCGAATGAAGCGAAATCGCTGGCGCGTAGATCCACCGGATGAAGGTAAGTTCTGGGCTTCCATCAAAGAAGAGTTAATTGATCTCACAAGTAAACCGGAAGAAGATAATCAATTAAAAATTGAAGCCCTTCTTAATAAAATCGTTAACCGGTATGCCAATGAAATTGCGGGTAATTTCAAACCAAGTTCGTATCGTTTTGCACGCGAAGTAATTACATTTTGGTTCGGCCGTTTGCTGAATGCCTCAAGGGTAAAAAAATTCGGTGGGATTTTCAGAAATCAATATACCCTCCGTGACAAAATCCAGATTGTTGGAAAGGTTAAACAACTTCGTAACCTGGCACTCAAGGGAACCATTGTTATGGTACCCACCCATTTCAGTAATCTTGATTCCATCTTAATCGGGTGGGTTATTCATGCCCTGGGTTTACCAGCATTTATTTACGGGGCAGGATTAAATCTTTTTAACATTAAAATCTTCGCCTACTTTATGAACTCCCTTGGGGCCTATAAAGTAGACCGAAGGAAGAAAAACATTCCTTATCTGGAAACACTAAAGTGCTATTCCAACCTGGCGTTACAGCGGGGTGCCCACAGTTTATTTTTCCCGGGAGGAACCCGTTCCAGATCGGGCATGATTGAAAAGACTTTAAAGTTGGGGTTACTGTCAACCGCCATTGAAGCACAGCGCAATATTTATTTAAATGTTCCCGATCCAGAACAACGCAAGATATTCGTAGTACCTGTTACGTTGAATTACCACTTTGTTCTTGAAGCACCTGAACTAATCGATGATTATCTATCCTCTAAAGGACAAGATCGTTACTTACCCGAACAGGACAAGCACGGAAGCCTGAGCATGTTAAAATTCCTTTTTAAGTTCTTCACGAAAGGATCAAATATTTCAGTTTCCATCGGGCGATGCATGGATGTATTGGGAAACTATGTGGATGACGAAGGCAACAGCCTGGATACAAACGACCGCTTGATTAATACAAAGGATTATTTTATGGCAGGTGGCCATGTTACAATCGACACCCAGCGGGAAAATGAGTATACCCGCATGCTGAGTCAACGCATCGTTGAAGAGTACCATCGTATTAACAGAATTTTTGCCAGTCACCTGGTGGCTTTTGTTGCCTTTGAAATGTGGCAGAAGATGCATCCTAAACTTGATCTGTTCGGCCTGCTCCGCTTACCTGAAGAAGAACTCACACTCGATTACGAAGAATTCAGAAAAACATGTAAGAACATCCGTAAAAGAATCTATCATTTAAAGGAAGAGGGTAAAGCGAATCACGCTACACACCTGAAAGGCAAGATAGACGAAGTTATAAAACATGGTTTGGTGAATGTTGGCATTTTTCATTTGAAGCGGCCCTTACTGCGTAACAAATCCGGACAAATCATCACCCAGGATCTGAACCTCCTTTACTATTACCATAACCGATTGGTGGGCTATGACCTCGAGAAATTCATCTGATTACAAGCCAGTTGGTGTTCTCGGTGCCGGTAATTTTGGAAGCGCAGTAGCAAACCTTCTTGCCCTCAAGCGACCTGTACTGCTGTTTGCCCGCGATGAAGAAGTGGTTAAACGAATTGAAAAAACTCGTGAAAACCGCGGGCATAAGATGCATCAAAATATTCTGGCCACAACGGACCTGGAACGGGTAGCCCGTGAGTGTGAAGTAATCTTCCCAATTGTTCCATCCTCTCACTTTCGGGCGCTGATGAAAAAGCTTTCACCTTTCCTGTATCCCTATCATATCCTTATTCATGGCACAAAGGGGTTGGATATTTCTTTACCTCCCGGTCAAACAATCGAAACAGTCGCGTTGCTGGATCGCGGTTGTGTAAAAACCATGAGCGAAGTAATTCGCGAAGAGAGTGTTGCTATACGTGTGGGATGCCTGGCAGGCCCCAATTTATCCAGGGAATTAGCCGACCAACATCCGGCCGCCACGGTTATCGCAAGCCCTTTTAATGAAGTAATAAGCATCGGTAAGAAACTTCTTCGAAACGACCGGTTCCAGGTATATGGAAACAATGAATTAATCGGAGTCGAATTAGCCGGTGTTCTGAAAAATATTATTGCTATTGCCTCAGGAGCTCTAAGCGGCATGGGTTATGGCGAAAATGCACGCGGTTTACTTATCAGCCGGGGTGTGGTTGAGATGATTCATGTTGGCCGGGCATTGGGAGGAAATGTAAAAGCTTTTTTAGGCGTTGCCGGTATTGGTGATCTGGTAACAACAAGCAACAGTACATTGAGTCGAAATTTCCAGGTTGGTTATAAGCTGGCTCAGGGCATGACGCTGGCTGAAATTTTAAGCAGCATGGATGAAGTGGCCGAAGGAGTTAATACAGTACAGATAATTAAAAAATGTGCCGATTTTTATAAACTTCGTGCACCAATCACCTCTACCCTGTATAAGGTACTGTTTGAAGACCTCACCATTCAGCAGGCCATAAGCTACCTGATGCGCTACCCACTAAATGTGGATATTGATTTTCTTGATTAAAACGACTTCCGGATTTTTTCTGCCGTTGCTGCCAAGTCCTCTTTTGCCGGCTTCAGCTTGGGCCGTGTAAAATTCAGGTCATCCATAGTATTCATAGGCACCAGGTGAATATGAACGTGTGGTACTTCAAGGCCTATTACGGCAACTCCGATGCGATTGCAGGGTATTGCCCTTTTTATGGCATGCGCTACCCTTTTAGAAAATACGTGCAATCCTGCAAGTACTGTATCATCAAGATCGAAGATATAGTCAATCTCTTGTTTCGGAACTACCAGAGTATGCCCCATGGTGAGTGGCATAATATCCAGGAAGGCTATATAATATTCATCTTCAGCAACTATGTATCCCGGAATTTCCCGATTAATGATTCGGGTAAAAATCGTAGCCATGCTTTAAAGAGTAATATTAGTTACTTCAAATTCAACCTCACCAGCAGGAGTTTTAATAAGGGCCGATTCACCAATCTTTTTACCCAGCAATCCTTTACCGATGGGTGACTGTGTTGATAATTTAAATGACTTAAGGTCAGCTTCTTCTTCCGATACCAGCGTATAGGTGAAGGAAGCACCGTTCTTCTTGTTTTTAATAGTGACTTTTGAAAGAATGGAAACTTTTGAAGTATCTACATTCGTCTCGTCAAGCAAGCGTGCATTAGCCAATAAATCTTCCAATTGAGCAATCTTCGCCTCAAGATGACCTTGTGCATCTTTC
>JALOMY010000251.1 GCA_025455225.1 Cyclobacteriaceae bacterium
TCAACTCGACATGCTTATTTCTTTTTCAACCTTTGAGCGACTGAGTTCGTGGTTTGGCCCTCCCTTTAGTTACGACAACGGTTGGGGCAACATGAAGATGCGCAACTATGTGCTGTTGAAGGAAGGTGTGAATGCCGAAGCGTTCATTAAAAAGGCCCGCACCGTTTACATGGACAGGGCTTCTGATATGCTGGCCAGTTGGGGTACAGAAGCTTATCTTAATTTTGAACCATTACCCGACTTGTACCTGACCACCCAATCGGGCAATGGTATGGGCCCGGTAGGAAGCATGCAGCGAATCTACCTCGTTTCCGGTATTGCCTGCTTTGTTATTCTTCTTGCCTGCATCAATTTCATTAACCTGTCTACGGCACGTTCGGTTCACCGGTCGAAAGAAGTTGGTTTACGCAAAGCAGTCGGCTCAACGCGATTCGCCCTGGTTCGCCAATTCCTGTTTGAATCTTTCTATCTCACGGTATTCAGTTTCATTCTTGCCTTGGCTTTAACTTCAGCTTTGCTTCCGTTCTTTAATCAGCTACTTGAAAAGACGTATGCATTGTCTGTACTTACCAACACGGAGATTCTAATCGGCAGTATAGTTTTGATCGGCATCATAACGATTTTGTCAGGGTATTATCCGGCCTTGATGATGTCTTCCATGCGGCCAGCGGATGTTTTGAAAGGGAAGTTGCAAACCAGCAACCGGGGCGTTCAGCTTCGCAGAACACTGGTGGTTTTTCAATTTTCAGTTTCCGTTAGCCTGGTGCTGGGAACTCTCATTGTACTTGATCAGCTTTCGTTTATGCAAAAGAAGAACCTGGGTTTCGCCAAGGATGAAATCCTGGTAATCAACGCCAGTAGAGTTCCGCAGCAATCGCTCGAAGCATTTAAAAATGATGTTAAGGCGCTTGCTTCCGTTCAGCATGTTTCATTTGCCAATGCTGTGCCCGGTCGTCCAGGTTGGCAAGGGCAGGTGGCCTACCCGGAAGGGAAGTCGGGTGATGATGCAGTCAGTGTTGAGTATATGGCTGTTGACGAATCATACGTCAATACCTTAGGCCTTGAAATTATTGCGGGCCGCAATTTCGATCCGATGCGAGAACCGGATATGAAGGATGGATTGATATTGAATGAGAAAGCAGTTTCCATCATGGGCTGGTCTTCCCCCGAAGAAGCCATTGGTAAAAGGATTGAGTCACCATCCGGAACTCCGGCAGGGGAGGTGATCGGGGTGGTAAAAGATTATCATCAGTTGGGTCTTCAGCAGCAGATTGGTCCGATCGCTATGGATGCTGAGCCCCAGTATGGTTACCTGTTCGCCATCCGTTACCAGGCATCGGAAACAAAAAACCTGATTGAGAACCTGGATGGCTTGTGGAAGAAGTACTATGCTGATCACGATTTTAATTATTTCTTTTTAAGCGAGGATTTTGAACAGCAATACCAATCGGAAGAACGACTGGCGACTGTATTCGGTTTGTTCACGACAATAACCATGATCATTGCGTGCATCGGATTGGTTGGGTTGGTTTCCTTCATGGTGGTGTCCAAAACAAAAGAAATCGGGATACGCAAAGTTCTGGGGGCAAATGCTTTCACTATCGCCCGATTATTATCGAAAGAATTTGTTGTGCTGGTTCTGATGGCCAATGCCCTTGCAGTTCCGGCAGCGTGGTACATGGCAGAGAAGTGGCTGGAATCATTTGCCTATCGTATATCCATTGATCCGCTTGTTTTTTTAATGGCTGTGCTGGTAGCTCTGGTGTCAACGCTGGTTACCATCGGCTACCAAACCTTACGGGCAGCATCAGCCGATCCGGTGAATTCGCTTCGCCATGAATAGTTCAGTGATTATTAAGTGTGTGTAAAAGGAATACAAAAATTCATAGTCATGATTCGATCCATCTTCCTTACCTCAATCCGTAATTTATTTCGTAATCGAACCTTTTCGCTAATTAACCTGATCGGGCTTTCCGTCAGTATGTCGCTGGGATTGCTGATCATCCTGATTGTAAAAGAACAGTACACTTTTGACACCTTTCACAAAGATGCTGACCGGATTTACCGCATAAACACGCTGGCACTTCGTGTAACCGGTGATTCAGAACCCTATGCAACGGTACCCTTACCTGTTGGTCATGCCATCCGGGATGAGTATACGTTTGCCGATGAGGTTGTTTGTATAAACCGATGGTTTAATGGCGATGCAGTATATGGAAATGTGAATGTGCCGGTACAAGGCCTCTTTGCCGATCCTTCATTTCTGAAGGTTTTTAATTTCCCGTTGGATCGTGGAAATCCTTCAACTGCACTGAACGAACCCAACAGCCTTATACTAACGAAAACGGCTGCCGAAAGAATTTTCGGTAAAGCTGAACCGTTGGGACAGACAATGACCATCGGTGGTTATGGCGAATTTGTTGTAACCGGGGTGTTGAAGGAGTTCATCAGCAAGACACATTTTGATTTTGAAGTGATGGCATCTACTTCTGCGATTCCTGCCCTCGAGCGTAGCGGTGTTTTGAGTGCCTCATCAAATGACTGGAATAATTATTACGGCAACCTGGTGTACATTAAGTTGAAGGAGGGGAGATCAACGGAAGAAGTAGAACAGGCCTTGAAAGAAATTGCTGTAAAGAATTATGCCGGGTTGAAATTGGAGCCACGTGACAAAGGCTATGAATTTTATTTACAGAACCTGGCTGAAATTACACCCGGGCCTGCCTTATCCAATCAAATGGGCAACGGCATGCCTTCCTTACTTCTCATTTTCATAAGTGTGTTGGCCGGAATTGTTATGGTTATGGCGTGTTTTAATTACACCAACCTGATGATCGCAAAATCGCTGGCACGTGCCCGCGAGATCGGCATTCGCAAAGTGGTTGGCGCTAACCGCTGGCAGATATTTTCTCAATTTATCGGAGAGGCTGTCGTTTTTTCCATCGTGGCCCTGATGGTCTCGTACCTGTTGCTGCAGCTGTTAAAACCCGGATTCATGCAACTGAATATTGCCCGGGAATTTGCCACCGAATTAGCTGAAGATGGTTCGGTCTATTTTTATTTCCTGTTGTTCGCGATAGGCACCGGTGTCGTAGCTGGCTTGTTACCGGCTGGCTACCTGTCCGCTTTCCGTCCGGCACGGGTATTAAAAGATGCAGGCGGATTAAAAGTTTATTCCAGGCTTACTTTGCGAAAGGCATTGATTGTTGTTCAGTTTACCTTATCGGTTGTGTTTGTTCTTGTTGTCCTGGTGATCTATAACCAGATCCGATTCATGGTGAATAAGGATTATGGATTCAATGAACAGCATATCATCAATGTTCGGTTGCAGGGAATGGAGCTGGATAAACTGGCCAATGAAGTTAAGAGCCTTCCCGGTGTGATCAGTGTGGGAGGTGTATCGCATGCATTGGGTACCTGGGCTGATCGTGCCAGTGATTATAAGCGTAACCGTGAAGACGAGCCTTTTACCATGCGCGATTTCATAGTTGATAATAATTATATTGATAATATCGGACTATCGTTTATTGCCGGATCTAATTTCGATCCTTCCCTTCAGGGCGATCATGAGCGTCATATCATTCTGAATGAAAAGGCTCTTTCGTTTTTTGGGTTCACGGATCCGGTTTCTGCAATGGGTCAGTCGGTATTTGTAAACGACTCGGTAATGCTTACGGTTATTGGCGTGGTGAAGGATTTCAATTTCCGTCCCTTGAATTATGAGATTGGCCCCCTGGCGCTTCGGTACAACACCAGCCAATTGGATTGGTTAAGTGTGAAAGTATTACCAAACCAACAGAATAGTGTGATGGCTTCTGTTGAATCCATCTGGAAAAAACTGGATCCGGTTCATCCGTTTGAAGGTATGATGATGGATGATCAGATTGACGGAGCTTACGAATCAGCAGGTTTCTTTGATATCCTGAATATTGTCGGGTACATTTCTTTCCTTACCATTAGTATGGCGTGCATGGGTATGCTTGGGATGGCCATGTATTCGTCACAAACCCGGATTAAGGAAATTGGCGTTCGGAAAGTAATGGGTGCATCATCCGGTCAAATTACCATGTTGCTAAGCCAATCGTTCGTCCTGTTAATGGGTATGGCGCTGATTCCTGGAATACCATTAGCCTGGTTGCTGGGCAATCAATTCTTATCGATGTACGCGTATAAGACCAGTATTTCATTGCCCCTGATTCTTGCAGGTGTTGGCATAGTCGTGCTTGCAGGTTTGATTACAATCGGTTCTCAAACCTTGCGTGCAGCATCATCCAATCCCGTAGATTCACTTCGTCATGAATAAACAGATCCGCTAAACCAACGCCTATGTTTAAGAACAATCTGAAAATTGCTTTTCGCAACCTCTTGAGGCAAAAAGTGTATGCCTTCATTAATGTTACCGGACTTGCCGTTGGTGTGGCGAGCTGTTTACTCATAGTGCTCTTTATCCGAAATGAATTTTCGTACGATACCTTTTTCGAGGATCACGACCGCATTTACCGGATGGTTCTGGAACGCAAATACCCGAACCACTCTACCTACTATGCCATTATACCTTCCTCCTTTGAAGAAGCCGCGAAGAACGATTTACCGGAAATTGAAGAATCAACTCAGGCTTTTAGGTTTACCAACATCACACTAGCCTATACCAATCCCGCCAATGAACTCATTCAATTTGATGAAGACCTCGTATTGCTGGTCGACAGTTCGTTTCTGGATGTTTTCAGCTTTCAATTATTGAAAGG
>JALOMY010000252.1 GCA_025455225.1 Cyclobacteriaceae bacterium
CCTTTGATTTTTGAAAGCCCTTTTGCATCATTAGCATAACGCGCCAGGTGCTGGGGTGTGGGTCGCGCATCGATTACATGGTACCGCTTCACATAAAAAATATAACCGTTTTTACCGTCTTCGTTCTTTACGTCCTTCCAGGCCGATATCTTGCCTTTATATTCAACAATACGTTTTCCTTTTGGAATGTCTACTTTGGTGAATAACCCCTTACCTGCATTGGGCAAAGTTGATTTCTTCACATAAAGATGTTTCTCGTATAAGGCCATTATTCAATAAACTTAAGCGGCCGCGAAGTTAGAAGTATTTATTACACACCTGCAAAACCGTTAGAATTAATTGAGGGCGCCTATTGGCGTGGACGATAATCCAGGTTATGGAAAACAAATAACCGGATAGCATCCGTTCGGATAAACTCGTTTCCACTGGGGCGCTGTAGAAATACATTGAGATAACCTATATGCGCGTTCAGGCTCCTGGTAAACTGGTAACCAATACCTGCAAAAAACCGGTTTTGATCGAAGTAATTGTAAACAATCTCCTTTCCAAAATTGATCATGACTTCATCGCTCACGAAAAGAAATGGCGTTTTGGGCTCAACCACATTTCCCTTTAAAGGAATGGTGAGACTGATGTTGTACCGGATGCGGAAATTAAATGAATAATCATCCGACAACACATTATCGACAACATTTCGTCTGAAGCGTTCCTCCAGGCGGAAGTATTGCATGGAAGAGAAATGTTTGCGCTTATCAAACCATTGAATTTGTTGCCAGGGCCGATGCTCAGGAATATCAGGCGTTTCAGACGAAGCCGAATACGCTGTTACATAGGCGTAGCCTGCCGTAAGCCGTGTTTGGTCCGTTATATAATAGGTATATCCCGGGCGGAAAATAGTTACCCCCAGGCGATCAGTAAAATCATCTGTAAAACGAAAGTGTGCATCAAACCACAAACCCGACCGATTGGTAAATCGGGTTTGGTTGAAATAAGCAAACCAGGCCTGTTCACTTTCCGTTATTTCCTTTTCCTGGGCCAGGCAGAGAAATGGAAAAAATATAAATACAACAGACCAATGCTTAGGACTCATAAGTGTAAAATTCAAAAAAATAAGGGACAAGTTGTTGTTTGTCCCTTATCGTAAATATACGTGATCCTGTTTTACAACCTAACCGATCATAGGTTTGGTTGCGGAGTTGTGCGGAGATAGGGTTTGATTCGTTTATGCCCTTTCGGAAATTTCTGCGGTATATCTTCGTCTTTAACAGCCGTTGTGATAATTACATCTTCACCATGTTTCCAGTTCGCTGGTGTTGCCACACTGTACTCTGCCGTAAGCTGAAGGCTTTCAACCACCCTGAAAATCTCATCGAAGTTCCTGCCCGTGGATGCCGGGTAGGTAATCATTAACTTGATTTTCTTATCTGGCCCGATTATAAAGACTGAACGTACGGTAAACTTGTCAACGTTCGGGTGTACCATGCCGTACAGGTTGGCCACTTTAAACTCTGGATCAGCAATGAGAGGATAATTCACCGTTGTATGTTGTGTTTCATTGATATCCGATATCCACTTCAAATGTGATTCTAACGGGTCGGCACTGATGGCAATTACTTTAACATTACGGTTTTTGAATTGATCCGCCAACTTGGCCATTGTGCCAAGCTCAGTCGTGCACACCGGAGTAAAATCAGCCGGGTGGGAAAACAGAATTCCCCAATTGTTACCGAGCCATTCATGAAAATGAATAGTGCCCTCTGTTGTTTCAGCTGTGAAATCAGGGGCGATGTCGCCTAATCGAAGAGACATAGTTTTGTTAGTTAGTTAGTTAGTTTAAAAGAATTTATACTGACCAATTTAGTTCAATTTATAGGTGCATTCAATTTATATTAATATGAATACCGAAGGGTGATTCCATAGGTTCTGGGATCGCTCAGCACACCAGCAAAATGACCCGCATTTCCGCCTGCTGGCAACAATTGTTCAAAATAGTCTTTGTTTGTAAGATTGCGTGACCATAGTGTTAAAGAAAGTCCTTTTCGGGTACGAAAGCCAGCCCTGGCATTAAGCATCATGTAACCATCTATATTCAGGAATGCCGATGGCGTAGGACTTGAAGAAAATTCAGAACGATAATAGGTATCCAATGCAATAAAGAAACTGCCCGCCTGACGGAAGAAGTTTGCTGGCAAAGCATATTCTCCACCAAATGAACTCGCCCATCTCGAAATACCTGGAAGCCGTTCTCCCGAAATATCCTTAAAGGCTACGGCAACACCATCAACGGTCTTTCCTGTTTCTTCAAGGGGAAGGGGCGCATTAGTAAACGTAACATACTTCCCATCCGTGTAGGCAAGGGCTCCATAAAAAGTATAATGCTTGTTCAACGAGATACTGGCATCCAGTTCCAGACCACGTACATTCACTTCATCTGCATTGGCTATATACCCGCGGTTAACACCCAATTCAGGTGACTGCACATTCGTTTGGTAATCATCAATACTGGTATTGAAAAACGTGATATTGAAAACTGAGTTATCAATAGGTGTGGTCTTTACTCCAAACTCAAGATGCTTCACATATTCTGGTTTTATTACCGCAAGATCTGTTGCAGGCTGGCCGGCTATTGTCGGAAGCCCCGCCACATTAACACCAACTGGTTTAAAGCTGGTCGACCAGGTTGCATACGCATTGATACGCTTGTTTGCCCTGTACGCAGCCGTAATGTTATAGGTCAGATTATTCTCATCAGCATCGGCAACATAAGATTGATCACTGTATACGCTTCTCTTTAAGGCAAGCAAGGCAGGATCATCGGTCTCTAAGCCACCATACGTTTTCCGATCGTACACCACATCCTTTTTATCATAATTGAAACGGATACCGGGCATGATATGAAGTCCTTTCAGAATCTCCCAATCGATGTTAGCGAATACAGCTGCACTCCATGATTTGATCGAGGATTTTGTACTGATTCCATATCCATCAAAAAGACCCGGTGTTGACCACAAGTCGCTCGGAGTGCTTTGTGAAAATCGCCACTGTGCTGAACCGGATTCTTCAGTGCCGTTGATTTTGACTTCCTGATCAATATAGAAGAGACCCACTACACCACTTAACCTGGATGTAAACTCACCAGCGTATCGTATTTCCTGTGACCAATTTTTGTGCTTCGCTGGATTTTGTGATTTCGCCAGCGCCTGCAAACCTGTAAAGTCACGATCGTTGGACGGGTCCCAATCCCAATAACGCCATGCTGTTGTTGACGTAAGGGTGCCTGGTCCTATTTTCTGATCAATATTGAGCGAAATACCCCCTAAATCATTGCCCGATTTCCAGGGTGTATCGTGATCGATGATCCGGTCGAATGCGCTAAGGCTGGGCAATGAATAATTAAGATCAGAAATTATGGCATTGAATTGCCGATAGGGTGCGCGCTGAGTCTGAACTACTCCGGCAACAACCTGCGCGTAACCATCCGGGCGTTGTTGTGAAGCATCGGCAGTCAGTGTTATTGACGTGTTATCGGTGGGTTCATATAGTATCTGCCCTCGTAGGCCAAGGTTATTGATATCGTTGGTGAATTTTCCTGTGCTTATGTTCTCGATAATGCCGTCACGCTGGGTGCCCGAGAATGAGAGACGGGCAGCGATCTTCTTGCTAAGTGGCCCGGTAATAAAACTTTTAGCCTGAATATAACCGTAGTTTCCATAACTGACCTCAAACTCAGCACCGGGCATAAAGCTTGCTTTGCGTGTCGTTATGTTGAATGCACCAGCGGTAGTATTCTTACCAAAAAGTGTTCCTTGAGGCCCGCGTAAAACCTCTATTTGGTCAATATCGATGAAATCAAATGTAGCTGCTGCCGGCCGGGCGTAATATACACCATCCACATAAAAGCCAACACCTGGATCAAGTCCATCGTTGGTAAGACCAAATGGTGATCCTATTCCGCGGATATTAATACCTGTATTCCTGGGGTTGGAAGAATAAAGCTGAACTGATGGAATAAGTTCCTTCACGCGGTTTACATTAAAGGCACCAGCCTGATCAATTTGCATACCACTAACCACGGCAATTGGAATAGGAATATTTTGGGGTATTTCTTCTCTGCGTCTTGAAGTAACCACTACCTCATTCAGCAAACCATCTTCAATGAGGGTAATCTCAAGAGGCTCATCTAAAAGTTCATACACCTCAACTTCTTGAGTTTTAAAACTAACAAAACTTATGACAAGGGTAAACGGTAACTTGGCTGGAGCGGCAAGTCTGAACTCACCATGATCATCGGCAACAGTAAATGCATTGGTACCCTTTACAGAAACCGTTGCACCAACTAGTGGAGTCTCATCACTGCTTCGTATAGCACCTGCAATATAGCTTTGCGAAAAAGTTGATGAGAAGAAGAGTAAGATAAGTTTTGACGTGAGTAGAACTCGAATCATAAAATTTAGTGTTAGTTCTGATATTTAGTATTTCACAATAACAGGAAGTATTCAACATTAAGGAGAAGTCGTCTCCAATCATTCGTCATTTTCTTTCAGAATCCAATCGCTTTGCTTCCCTTCCACACGTGAAGGATCCGGTTTAAAAAAACCAAATGCATGAAGTTCTTTAGCGCCATTCGTGAGTACCCAATGCAAAAAAGAATAAACAACCGCGTTGGCATTGTTACTGTCAACCGATAAATGGATATGTCCGGTTGGAATATTTTGGATTTTTCGTGGATCGTCCCATTCCCATTTAAGTCAACAGGAAGAATTGTTATTCCCGAGATTGGGTTTCCGGTTTTCAGATCATAAAGGAAATTCAGTGGCAGATAAGTAAGTGCTGTAGAGTCGCGAAGCACAGCTTTTAGCAGATGCTCGTCAGCACCTGCAATGGACTTACCCTGGATATCTTTTTGTTGATATCCAAAGTAACTGGAAAATGTTATTGGTGAACCTGCCTTTTGCAATCGCGTGTAAATAGTATACGGCTCCTTAACCGTTTCCTTTTTATCAGAAAGAATATCATAAAAGAAGAGTTGCCGGATCAATTCACGATTCAACCCCTTTACTGAATATGTTCTTGAA
>JALOMY010000027.1 GCA_025455225.1 Cyclobacteriaceae bacterium
TTGCAAGAATCTGTTTGTAGTTGATGGAGGACCGTTTGTATCGCAGGCGGATAAGAATCCAACCTGGACCATTCTTGCACTTTCATGGCGGGCTTCTGAATATATTATTGAACAAATCAAAACACAGAATATTTAGTGAGGACTTCAATCACTTCAAGACATTATCCAGACCAAGCGATATCAGACTATGAAACGCAGAGAATCAATTAAGGCACTTGCACTCACCGCGATCTCTTCCGGTGTACTCTTGCAAAGTTGTGAACAGCCGAAACCAGTCACCGAAAATGTTCCCAGCCTTTTATCGGGTATTGACCGGCATCCCTTTGAAAAAGTTAGGGACGAAAAACTTCTGAAAGATAAATTCTTCGATGATCATGAAATGAACACGATTAAGATATTGATTGATTTAATTATTCCCAAAGACGAAGTAAGCGGGAGTGCCACAGAAGCAGGAGTTCATGATTTCATTGAATTCATTATTAAAGATATTCCCCGACATCAATTACCCTTACGGGGAGGATTGAAATGGCTGGATAATCAGAGCCTGAAACAATTCAATCAGAATTTTATTGATTGTTCATCCACGAATCAAATAGCGCTTATTGATCAGATTGCATATCCCGAACTGGCCAAACCGGAAATGAAACAAGGGGTAACCTTTTTTAACTTACTCCGCGATCTGACGGCAACAGGGTTTTTTACCAGTCAGATGGGACTTAAAGACTTAGGCTATGTAGGCAATGCCCCCAACCGGTGGGATGGCGTTCCCCAGGACGTCTTAGATCAGTATGGTTTGAGTTATGATGAACGTACCTTGAATGAAAGCGTTAAGTGGGAAGATTAATAATAATCCGCTAACGCTTTTCAATTCTAAAATTCTCCGATATTGCAGGATTGGTTTAACCATCCATGCTGAAAATAGATACGCATACCCACATCATTCCTAAAAAACTTCCGAACTGGAGCGAGAAGTTTGGGTATGGCGATTTCATTTATCTTCAGCATCACAAAAAGGGATTTGCCAAAATGATGCGGGGGAATCAATTCTTCCGCGAAATAAAAGAGAACGCCTGGAATCCAAAACTCCGTATTGAAGAATATTCAAAATTCAATACACAGATCCAGGTGGTATGCACCATTCCAGTTATGTTTTCATATTGGGCAAAACCTCTTGATTGCCTTGACTTGTCGCAATATCTTAATGATCACATTGCAGAACTTGTCGAACAATTTCCAAAAAACTACCTGGGATTGGGAACCCTGCCTATGCAGGATTCTGAATTGGCTATTACCGAACTGGAACGTTGCAAGAAAATTGGATTATCTGGAATTCAAATCGGATCGAATATTAATGATCTGAATCTTAATGAAGACCGCTTCTACCCCATTTTTGAAGCATGTGAAAAACTAAGTATGTGCATTTTGGTTCATCCGTGGAATATGATGGGCCAGCAAAACATGCAACGGTATTGGTTGCCCTGGCTGGTCGGTATGCCGGCCGAAACAACACGTGCCATCTGTTCCATGGTATTCGGTGGTATTTTTGAAAAGCTTCCAAAAATCCGGGTTATGTTTGCTCATGCCGGTGGCTCCTTTTTAACCACCTTGGGACGAATTGAACACGGGTTTGTTTGCCGGCCAGATTTAGTGGCCATTGATAATCCGGTTAACCCACGCAACTATCTGGGTCGCTTCTGGGTTGATAGCATAACACATGATCCGGTTTTACTTGACTATGTAATTAAAATGATCGGTTCTGAAAAGATCGTTTTAGGGTCTGACTACCCTTTCCCTTTAGGCGATCTTGAAATCGGTCGATTTATAGAAGATATGAATCTCGAAATTTCGGTAAAGGAGAATATCTTTTTTAAAGCACCGCTTGAGTGGCTCGGTGTGAATTCCGGCCGGTTTACCGATTAGTGGAATGATTTTAAAGTGATGAGGACGCAAATTTTTACAATCATTATTTTTCTGTTCAGTGCACAGGTAATAGCTCAAAATGACCGGGCTACCTCGGAACAATACCGAAAAGATCAGGAATTAATGAAGCGCAACGCACTCTTACGAATGATGGATTCGGCTGTTGTTTATATGGATCAGGGAAACTATGAAATGGCGGAACAACGGTTTATTTATGTTCTTCAGAACATCAAAGGGGTTCCATCCGATCTCACTTTTTACTTTGGGAAAAATTCATTTTATCTGAACAAGTACAAGCAAAGCCTGGATTGGATCAATAAGTACGTTCAACTTAAAGGAACTACTGGTCAGTACTCGGCTGAAGCATACGAGATATTAGCGAAGGCAGAGGCCGAATTGGTTAAAGAGCAAACCAAAGAAGCCGCTAAGGCTAAAGAAATTCTGGCACGTGATTACGATATTGATTGCGGCCCGACCGGGAAAGTAATCTGCCCGGTATGTAAAGGAAGTACGGTTATTATTTCACGAGGTGCTTTTGGCAACCAATACCGAACCTGTCAATTCTGCGACCAGCATGGTATGCTAACCTGCGAAGAATATAATTTGCTGATAAGAGGCCATTTGAAACCACGTCAGCAATAGAAAGCAATTACATAGGGCAATTTTAAGGCCCGCCAATAAGTCGTATATTTGTGCCCGATATTAGGTTTTCCTGCGAAAGACACTAATAGCAATGACATTATTCAACCGTATTGAGGGCAAGGTGCTCAAGGAGCGTCTTTACCTGACCCCTAACCCGGACAGGACCACCCTGTCGTTTTATAAATATCATTTGATTGAAGATCCGAAAGCATTTCGGGATAAATTATATCTCGATCTGGCCTCCATTGATGTTTGGGGAAGAATTTATGTGGCTACTGAAGGCATCAATGGGCAAATTAGTGTTCCCACGCAAAAACTAAATGAATTTAGAGATCAGTTGTATTCAATTCCTTTTTTAAAGGGAATTCGGTTGAATATTGCTGTAGAAGACAACGGAAAATCTTTTTTTAAGCTGAAAATTCTGGTTCGAAAAAAAATCGTAGCCGATGGTCTCGATGACAGCACATTTGATGTAACTCGTGGCGGCACTCACCTCAATGCACCGGAATTCAACCAATTAGCCGACCAACAAGACACAATTATTGTTGATATGCGCAATCATTACGAGAGTGAGGTTGGTCATTTTAAAAATGCAATCTGCCCCGATGTAGATACATTCCGAGAATCATTGCCTGTAGTTGAGAAAATGCTGGAAGCTCATAAAGATAAAAACATCATTATGTATTGCACCGGAGGTATCCGGTGTGAAAAAGCCAGCGCCTGGATGAAACACCGCGGTTTTAAGAATGTATTTCAATTAAACGGGGGCATCATTGAATATGCCCGTCAGGCAAAAGATTTAGGAATAGAAAATAAATTCATTGGTAAGAACTTTGTCTTTGATGAGCGACTTGGAGAACGTATTTCCGATGATGTAATAAGTGTTTGCCATCAGTGTGGAAAACCTTGTGATGATCACACCAATTGCAAAAACGATGGTTGTCACCTTTTGTTCATTCAATGTAAAGAATGTGCACAGGTGTATAACGGATGTTGTTCCAACGATTGTAAAGAAATACTTGCCTTGCCGCAAGATCAGCAAAAAGAAATCAGAAAAGGAATTAACAAGGGCAGGCAAGTATTTAAGAAAGGAAGATCGTCAAACATTATTTACAAGAACACCACACTGGAAAGCTGTAGTTTATAATTCATGAATAATCAAGTTATCCGTATTGGTATAATCAACGTTTCTGACCGGGCGAGCCAAGGCATTTATGAAGACCTTCCGGGCAAAGCGATTGTATCTACTCTTGTCGAATTCCTGAAAAGTCCGTGGGAAAAAGAATACGCTGTTATTCCTGACGAACAACCCCTTATTGAAAAGACCATCATTGACATGGTGGATAACAGACATTGTTGCCTGGTGATCACATCGGGTGGAACGGGTCCGGCCAGACGCGATGTAACCCCGGAAGCCACTGAAGCCGTATGTGATAAAATGATGCCTGGATTTGGCGAATTAATGAGAATGGAAAGCCTGAAGTACGTACCCACCGCCATCCTTTCGAGGCAAACAGCCGGAATTCGCAAAAATTCCTTAATTTTGAATCTTCCGGGCAAGCCTAAAGCCATCAGGCAATGCCTGGACGCGGTCTTTCCAGCGATTCCATATTGCATTGATCTTCTGGAAGGTCCTTTTATCGAATGTAACGAAACTGTGATTAAGCCATTCAGGCCACAGTCCGTATAATTGTGATCTATGAAAATTAAGTATTACTACGACACTGAAACTTGCAAGTACGAACGGGTTAAGACAAAAACCAGTGACATTATTCTAAATGCGCTGGGTTTATTCTTCTTTACGCTTTTACTGGCAGCAGGTCTTTATCTCATGTTTAATAAATACTTTGAGTCACCCAAGGAGTTATTATTAAAAAATGAGGTGAAAGAACTTGAATATTATTACGAATCCCTTAACCAGCAGGTTGACCAATTAAGTAAAACGCTGAATGCCATTGAGCATCGCGATGACAACATTTATCGAGTTGTACTGGGTGCAGAACCCATTGATCTGGCAGTCCGAAATGCAGGTATTGGTGGTTCTGAGCGATATTCAGAAATCCGTGAGAAATCCATCGAACATAAAGAAGTGATACTCGAACTTCACGAAAAAATCGATCGCTTACGAAGAAAAATCTACATCGAATCGAAATCACAAGATGAAGTAGTTGAACTTGCTGAAAACAAAGAAAAACTCTTTGCAGCAATACCGGCTATTCAACCCATAGCAAACAAGCAATTAATCGCGCTGGCATCCGGCTTTGGTTTGCGTATTCACCCAGTTTATAAAGTTAAGAAAATGCATACCGGAATCGATTTTGCGGCACCAATCGGCACACCAATTTATGCCACAGCTGATGGAGTAATTGAAGAAGTTAGCGTTAAATTCAGTGGTTATGGTAAAATGATTGTTATCGACCATGGTTTTGGTTATCAGTCACGCTACGCCCATATGCACGAATTTGCTGTACGTCAGGGCCAAAAAGTCAAGCGCGGAGACTTGATTGGTTATGTAGGAAACACAGGCCTTTCCACAGCCCCTCATTTACACTACGAAGTACTTCTCAATGGCGTTTTAATTAACCCTGTTCACTATTTCTATAATGATCTCTCTGCAGCCGAATACGAAAAAGTTATTGAACTTGCCTCTATCGAAAACCAATCATTGGGTATGTAAAAAGAAAAATAAGAATTACAATCTGAAAGCCCGGAACCGTTGATTCCGGGCTTTTTATTTGTAGGAATAATGTTGGCCGCTTTGTAATTTGGATTGGATTTACCAACAACCAGAATTCCTATGCAAAAGACCCTGCTTCTGCTTGTGATTTTTCTATTGCAATCCTGTTCAGAGGTCGATGAATTCAAAGGCATTAAATTCAGACAATATGCCGACTTCGTAATTGATTACAGCTCGCAATACTCTGCCACTTCCTGGTCAGCTAATCGTGCATTAGGTAAGGAAAATGTTTTTCCGGAATATGGAGATAATAGCAACGCTTGGGCCTCGTCAACTGCTAATAACCAACGCGAATACCTGGTTCTTGGTTTTGACACCGTTCAGACGGTTCATACAATAGAAATCTACGAGACCTATAACCCGGGTGCTGTCGATTCTATTTTCCTACGAAAAGCTGAAACAGACGAATGGATTCGTGTTTATTCCAAGCCGGCTGTGACCGGATTGACTCCGGAATCCAGGATCTTTTCTGTTTACATGATGGAAACAACTTTTCTTATAGATGCTATTCGAATCAGCCTTAATTGCCCTGAGGTAGATGGATATAATGAAATTGATGCTGTAGCCATTTCAGGTCAACGAAGCAATTAGAAAATTAAATTTGATATATATAGTTAACTCAATAATGCAATGAACAGGATATATGGTCTAATCATCGTTATTCTGATTAACGGAATGGCATTTGGCCAGGGGTGCAGCGATGCCGGATTTTGCACTATGGGTGCAATGAAGCCTGATCAACCATTTAACAAAAGAGTACCTCTGAAATTACGGTCTGTTGAGGTAAGCTTTTACCGTGGCACAACCACCACCTCACCTGTTGTTTATGTAGGTACAATAGATATGAGCTTCAACATCATTGACAATAAAACTTTCTTTCAGATCAAACTCCCCTATCAGGCCGTTACAGGAAACTTCGGTAACACAGGTGGACTTTCTGATATATCCTATTGTTTAACCCGGAATATTTATTCTTCGGAAGAATATAATATTGGTGTAACCCTGGGAGGAAAAATTCCAACTAATAACTCCAACCTAAAAGACGACAGGTTTGACAATCCTCTTCCCATGTATTATCAAACCAGCTTAGGAACGTACGATGCAATTGCAGGTATTTCACTAGTAAGCCGTAAATGGCTGTTTGCAACCGGTATTCAACATCCATTTAACCAAAATGGAAATCAATTCACATATGATGATTGGATACCGGTTTATGAAGGTGGACCTGATTACGTAAGAACCTATGCACCCAGTTATGAATTGAAACGTGGAACCGATATCATGTTTAGAGTGGAGCGCAATTTCCGTTACTCCAGGATAAACTTTTCCGTGGGCCTTCTCCCTATTTGGCGTATTACCAAGGATGAGATTTTCGATGTGAATCTAAACGAACGGGTTAAACTCGATGGCACTTTAGGAATGGCACTTTCGGGAATTATAACAGCAGGATATAATTTTAATGTTAAATCCGGCATTCGCCTGCTGCTGGGTCATAAAATAACCCAACGCGATGTTAACCCGGATGGACTTACCCGGGAAATGGTTTCAACATTAAGCTATACTTACCGCTTTTAATCACCATGAGATTAATTGTCATTTATCTGTTTTTCATCAATCATTTGTATGTATGCGCTCAGAACGCACAAACGATTTTTAATCAGATTGACGAACATATTTTCAATTCACAGTACGATGAAGCTATTTCAATAATCGATAAATCAAATTTTACGGATAGTGAAATCAAAATCCGTTTAGCCAATAAAAAATGTGAAGCTTTAATCCGTCAAGGCAAACTTGAAAATGCAAATACTCTCTTGCAAGAAACACTCAAGCAGTGTGAGCAATCAAAAAATAAAGACGTACTCCGCGGCATCACCCTCTCCAATATTGGTTTTCTCTATCTTAACCAGGGACGAAATGACCTGGCGCTTAATCATTTGCAGGAATCATCATTGATACTTCAACAAAAGGGAAGCAAATTGGATTTCGCCCAGGCATTGGCCTTCCTGGGACAGGTCTACTGGAGTACAGGCAAGTATACTCAGGCTGAAGAACAACTGCTGATGTCACTCGCCCTGCGGAAAGAAGTACTCCCTTCATCTCATGAATTAATTGCAGCCTCTTATAACGACTTGGGCCTGATTTACCTTCAACTGGATGTAGACAAGGCTATTGACTACTATGAAATGGCAGCTGGCTTATACGAAAAACTTCATGGCAAAGAACATCCCAAAATGGCGATTGCGAATACCAACCTTGGCCTGGCTTACCTCGCCATTGAATTATATGGTGATGCTATAAATTATTTTGAATCTGCTTTGGCAATTTGGAACCGTATATACCCTACCGACCATCCATCCAAAGCTTTCGTACTTACCAATCTAGCCAGGACATATTCCAAAATGGGTAATACCGAAACTGCCATGCAATATTATGACAGAGCTTTATCCATGTATAAAACCGTGCACGGCTCAAAACACCCCGATGTTGCTTCAACCTTAAACCTGATTGGAAATGTGTTACTTACCCAACAAAAATATCAGGAGGCATTAACACACCTGCAACAGGCCTTGGTTGCAAATGTCCCTGATTTCAATTCTGTAGACTTCAATAATAACCCGGACGGACAAAGTTATTATAACGGTAACGTATTGTTGTATTCATTGATGTATAAAGCCCAGGTATTAGAAGCGCAACATTTCGGTAAGACACTAAAACAATCCGAACTGGAACTAGCCTTGAATACCCTTCAAATTGCTGATGGTGTTATTGACCGGTTACGTCAGCAATCATCAAACGAAAGTGATAAAATTGCCCTGGGCACAATTGCCAATGAAGTTTATGCTGATGGAGTACGCATGGCTTTCATTTTAGGCGAATCATCTATTAAAAAGCAAAAAAGTTTCCGTGAATTATCATTTTACTTTGCAGAAAAAAGTAAATCGGCTGTTTTGCTTGATGCCATCTCTGAGACCAATGCAAAATCCTTTGCCGGAATTCCCGAGAAGTTACTGGATGAAGAGTCCAGGCTAAAATCAGAATTGGCCCTTATTTCACAAAAGCTGGCACAAAAACCAGGTGGTGAAGAGGAACAGCGTTTGCGCAGTACTGCTTATGCATTGAACCAACAATATCAATCATTCATCAAGAACCTGGAGGTCGGGTATCCGGAGTATTTTAATCTTAAGTTTAACTCAAGCTCACCGAAAGTATTCCAGATACAAACATCCTTAGATCCCAAATCAGCAATTATCAGCTATTTCATTGATGAAAAAAATAATCGTTTATACCGTTATCTCATTACAAAAAAGAAATTTACAATTACTGACAAATTGCTTCCCGGTGATTATGAAAAATTAATTACAGGCTTAAGAAATAGCTTATATTATTTGGGTGATGATATTTACATTCAGACGGCAAGAGAGCTTGAAGTTTTATTGATACCCAAATTACCTCACACCATTCATGACTTAATTCTTTTGCCTACTGGCCGCCTAAGTGTTATTCCATTTGAAGTACTACTGACTAAAAATGTTCAGGATAAGGAAATACGGTACGAATCTTTACCTTATCTTATTAAAAGAACCGGCATTCGATACGAATTCTCAGCCGGATTGTTACTTCAGAAAAAACAATCTATCAACCCCACCCTGACTTCTGCATTATTATGCGCCCCTGTAAATTTCGATGATCAGGATAACCTTGACGATCTTCCGGGTACTGAGAAAGAAGTAAATACATTAAATGATTTATTCACCAGAAAAAATATCGGTACACAACTATTGCTAGGTAAGGATGCAAGCGAAGAATCCATTAAATCAAATAAAATCAAAGATCAATCACTCATTCATTTGGCAACACACGGCATAGTTGATGAGTCGCAGCCCGAATTATCGCGCATTTTCCTAAGCCATAAATCGGGACAAGAAGATGGAAGTTTATATTCCGGAGAAATCTATAACCTGAGGCTTAATGCTGACTTAGTAACCTTATCAGCATGCCAGACCGGGCTAGGAAAAATTTCTAAAGGGGAAGGTGTAATTGGATTATCCCGCGCACTAGTATATGCAGGCGCCAACAAAATAATTGTATCCTTCTGGAATGTGGCCGATGAATCAACAGCTGAATTAATGACCGATTTTTACAGGTTGGTTCTTGATCAACCTACTTCCTCATACAGCAGGAATCTGCAGCAGGCTAAGTTGAATATGATCAAAAAGAGTCAATATTCAGCCCCTTTCTATTGGGCACCTTTTATTCTGATTGGATACTAGATGTTAAGATAATAATTTAACAATCGTTTATACAATTATTAATCTAGCATTATACAGCTAATTCTTAAGAAGTATTTGGTACAAAGGTTTTTGGGGAATTTATTAGCCCGCCCCATGCAGTAGACGTGGTTTTGGCCACAACTACTGTCAGGAGCAGGTAATTTACACGTGAACGCTATGGCAAAGCTTATTCACTGTGCAAGAGAGAACCCTAAAGTACGGGCCTAGGTTCCAATTTTCCTAAAGAAATTCTGAAACTTTGTTTGAGGCAAAAAAATGCCCTTTATTGCTTCAAAATGCAATGTTAGAGGATAATTACAAGCAACGAGGCCTCAGAAATAAGCTAATACGATTACTTCGGAATAAGGGGATTTCTGATGAGCGGGTACTTACGGCAATGAATAAGGTGCCCCGTCATGTTTTCTTCGATAATGCCCTATTGGAGCATGCCTATCAGGATAAAGCTTTTCCTATTGGTGAGGGACAAACCATTTCACAACCCTACACAGTAGCCTTTCAAACCGAAAAGCTGGCCATCAAACCAGGTGATAAAGTACTCGAAATTGGTACCGGATCAGGATATCAGGCTTGTATTCTTCTCGAATTGGGGGCCAAAGTCTTTACTATTGAGTATAACCACAATCTTTACGAACGTACCAAATCGTTCCTTCCGAAAATGGGATATAAACCGTACTTCTATTATGGTGATGGTTCAAAAGGAATCCCGGCAAAGGCACCCTTTGATAAAATAATTGTCACTGCAGGTGCACCTGTGGTTCCCGATGCATTACTTGACCAATTAGCAGAGGGTGGAATTATGGTAATACCAGTTGGAAATCGGGCAAAACAAGTCATGCTGCGAATCACTAAAAAGAACGGAAAACTGACGAAGGAAGAGTTCGAATATTTTAGTTTTGTGCCCTTGTTGGGCGATCATGGTTGGAATTCCTGATCTAAAGGTCCAACGATAAACCGGTTTGAAACATGCCAAGAAAGAAAAAAGCGCCCCAGGAATCCTATGTAAGCATGACGGAGCTCGTGCTTCCAAACGACACCAATACATTGAATAATCTAATGGGCGGACGTTTAATGCATTGGATGGATATCGTGTCAGCAATTGCAGCCCAAAAACATTCAAATCGGATTGTAGTAACCGCTTCGGTTGATAACATTTCTTTTAAGCATCCGATCGTACTCGGCAATGTAGTAACATTAAAAGCGCGTGTAACGAGGGCCTTCAATTCATCTATGGAAGTACGAATTGATGTAGATGCTGAGGATATTCCTTCAGGAAAAAAAATGGAAAGCAACAGTGCGTACTTTACATTCGTTGCTGTCGATCAAAGTGGAAGACCCATCGATGTTCCGGAAATCGAACCCGTAACAGAAGAGGATAAAGAATATTTCAAGGGTGCCTTACGCAGACGTCAGTTACGCCTGATTCTGGCCGGTCGGATGAAGCCCGATGAGGCGCACGAACTGAAATCCATATTCAATATCAAAGATTAACGTGAACCCAGAAATTATTGAACAAACTTTTCCGGAAGAGTTATACAAACTTCCACCCATTCCGCTTATTGCCTTATCGAAAGACTGGACGGAAATGACTTCAGTTGAACGCGACCTGCTCTCCAAAATACTAGCATCCATAAAGTTAACGTTAGGAAATGTCAGAATTGTTTGCTGTCAATCGATCGTAAAGAAGGAGATTGCTTCATACCAGCCTCAATTGATATTAGCTTTTGGTGTTGAAATCCTCGGAATAAAAGATTTATACGAGGTTAACCAATTGGATGGCATTCCTTGCATTTTAGCCCACCCCTTACTTGAATTGGATGAGTCGTCCAAAAAAAGGTTATGGATTGCATTGAAAAGCCTTTTTTCTTAAAGGTGAAATAGATGAGGGTTAAAAAACGGCCCTTTTTGCAGGTATAATCAGTTATTTTATCTTTGCGCAGTTTTTTCGGTAACCACCTTATCCTTTTACTAAGGATTAGGTCTTACAACTAGAAATTGAGCTGAAATACGGAACAAACAGAATAGAAACCTTATAACTAACCATGGAAAATTTACTTTACTATCTCCCGGTGTTTGGTATCCTGGGAATCATCTTCGTTGTATGGAAGAGCTCCTGGATCAACAAACAGGATGCCGGTAGCGATAAGATGAAGAAAATTGCTAACCACATTGCTGAAGGTGCAATGGCCTTCCTAAAAGCAGAATATAAAATATTGGCCATTTTCGTTATCTGTGTGGCTGTGTTGTTAGGCGTTACAGCAAACTCAGAGACCTCTTCACCTCTTGTGGCTGTATCCTTCATTTTCGGAGCGTTCTGTTCAGCCTTGGCAGGTTTCATTGGTATGCGAGTAGCTACCAAAGCGAATGTGCGTACAACCAACGCTGCACGTACTAGCCTAGGAAGAGCACTTGAAGTTGCATTCGCTGGTGGTTCAGTTATGGGTATGGGTGTTGTTGGATTAGGCGTATTGGGATTAAGCACTTTATTCATCATTTATTCCAATATTTTTGGAGTTGAAAACCAAGCCAATCTTAACCAGGTCATCACGATAATTACCGGGTTCTCGTTTGGTGCCTCCTCCATCGCATTATTTGCTCGTGTAGGTGGTGGTATCTATACCAAAGCAGCCGATGTCGGTGCCGACCTCGTAGGGAAAGTTGAAGCCGGCATCCCGGAAGATCATCCTCTTAATCCTGCAACTATTGCTGATAACGTGGGTGATAACGTAGGCGATGTGGCCGGTATGGGAGCTGACCTGTTCGAATCTTATGTTGGATCCATCGTTGGAACCATGGTTCTTGGAGCAGCCTTTATGGTGCCCGGATTCGTTGATAATTTTAATGGGCTTTCTGCGGTATTGCTTCCCCTGGTATTAGCAGGAGTTGGAATTGTAATGTCATTCCTGGGAACCTTTTTTGTTCGCGTAAAAGAAGGTGGTAATCCTCAGCAAGCATTAAATATGGGTGAATTTATTTCATCCGGATTGATGATAATCGCATCCTACTTTATTATTACTTATATGCTTCCCGAACAATGGACTTTTACAGATCCATTATATACGGATGAGAACGGTAATAATCTTGTTCGTAATATGACTGCTATGGGTGTATTTTGGGCAACTGTAATCGGACTCATTGCCGGTTTATTGGTTGGATTAATTACTGAATATTACACAGGGATTGGAAAACCACCGGTTGTTTCAATAGTAAGACAGTCATCAACGGGAGCAGCAACCAACATTATAGCTGGACTTGGTGTGGGCATGATGTCAACAGCTTTACCCATCATCATTATTGCTCTTTCCATTATTGGAGCTTTCTATTTCGGTGGACTCTATGGAATTGCAATAGCCGCAGTGGGCATGCTTTCAAACCTTGGTATTCAGTTAGCGGTTGATGCTTACGGTCCTATATCAGACAATGCCGGAGGCATTGCCGAGATGTCGGAATTACCTAAAGAAGTTAGAAGCCGCACGGATAAGCTCGATGCAGTTGGCAACACTACCGCGGCTATCGGAAAAGGTTTTGCAATTGCATCTGCAGCCCTCACCGCCCTGGCTTTATTTGGCGCATTTATGACCACTGCCAAACTTGGTTCAATTGACGTCTCTAAAGCCAACGTAATGGCGGGTTTGTTTATCGGAGGAATGCTTCCATTTGTATTCTCAGCATTGGCTATGGGCGCAGTAGGTCGCGCTGCTATGTCTATGATTGAAGAAGTACGCAGACAGTTTACCTCCATTCCTCAATTAAAAGCAGCGCTTGAGGTTATGAAGCGAAATGGTGATACATCCATGGAAGAATGGTCTGAAGCAGATCGGAAAACATTCCACGAAGCGGATGGAAAAGCTGAGTACGGAAAATGTGTAGCCATATCTACACAGGCAGCTATCCGGCAAATGGTAATTCCCGGTTTAATGGCCGTAGTTGCTCCAGTTTTAATTGCATTTTTACCAGGATTTGGTGTTGAAGCTTTAGGTGGCATGCTGGCCGGTGTTACGGTTTCCGGTGTATTAATGGCCATTTTCCAATCCAATGCCGGAGGAGCCTGGGATAATGCCAAGAAAAGCTTTGAAGAGGGCGTGGAAATTAATGGTCAGCGGTATTACAAAAAATCAGACCCTCATAAAGCAGCCGTTGTAGGTGATACAGTGGGTGATCCTTTTAAGGATACTTCCGGACCTTCATTGAATATCCTGCTCAAACTAATGTCGGTAGTAGCTTTGGTAATTGCGCCTTTGCTTGCTCCATCGGCAGAAGATCAATCGTCATCGGTTAAGGAAAAGGCTCCGGTAGAAATTACCATGCAGCCCACCGAAGAAATATCAGATAATAAGTAGAATTCTTTAATTCAAAGAACTTAAAAGCCCTGAATATTCAGGGCTTTTTTTATTTTCGGGTAATTAAAGGTCTCTGATATGAGGTTTAGTGTTGTATTATTTTCATTAGTAGGGCTTGTTTCGATAACTTCCTTTAGTCAATCCATTATTGGCAACTGGAAAACTATTGATGACCAAACCGGGGAGATTAAATCAATAGTTGAGATTTATGAAAAAAGTGGTCGTGTCTATGGGAAAGTCATTAAAATCTTCCCAAAACCAAATGAAGACCAGGATCCTGTTTGTTCAAAATGTTCAGAAAATGACCCCAGGTTTAATAAAAAGATCCTGGGCATGGAGATTATCCAGGGACTGACCAAAGATGGAATGGAGTATTCTGAGGGTAGTATTCTGGATCCTGAAGTTGGAAAAGTCTATAGGTGCAAAATTTGGCTTGAATCGAATGAACTAAAAGTACGTGGCTATTGGGGGCCTCTTTGGAGAACCCAGACATGGAAACGGGTCTCCTAACCCCTAAATCAACATTTT
>JALOMY010000028.1 GCA_025455225.1 Cyclobacteriaceae bacterium
GGTTGAACCATTCGATTTCTTTTGCAGAACTTCATCCAGCGGTGCCTCATATAAACTTGGCGGAAATCCATTCAGCTGCCGCCAGATTTCATACCATACAGGTACATCATCCAGCATAACCCAACCTTTAATACCAGACCCAACACGGAGTTGTTTGGGCCATTGTTCATCAGCAGAATCCGGAGTTACCAATACCCGGAATTCTCCAGGTTTTGAATTCACATAATCAATAACCTTAACTTCGCCACCAAACGTACCGACTGAAACACTGGGCCAGCCGGAGAATTGAAGGGCGGGCCATCCATCAAATTCAATTCTGACTTTTCTTCCTTTAGTAATAAGGGGTACATCCATGGCTTTCACATACAGCTCAACCGCTAAATCAGATTGGGTGGAGGGCATTATGGTGCATACAGCATCTCCTTCTTTAATGGTTTCTCCTATACCGGCTTTCAAGGCGCGAACAACAATTCCATCCTGTGGAGCAATGATTTGATATTGCTCGTTCCGGATTTTCATATTCGCATACTCGTTCCTGAGTTTGGCAAGTTCGGCTTCCGTTTCAAAAATTTCTGATTGAGTATTGCTTCGGTCGGATTCAGCCTTGCTGATTTTATCCAGGTATTCAGCCCGCACACGGTCGAGCTCAATCTGGGCATTGGTGTACTCAGCTTGTGCACCCTGATATTTGTATTCTATTTCCTGGTACTTCGTTAATGGAATGTTTCCTGCTTCGAATAATTTCTTGTTTCGTTCAAATTGATTCTGAGTGTTTTCATACCGTACTCGTTCAGCTTCCAGTTTGGCCTGAGACTGGTCCAGTTTATTTTTCATGCCTTCTTTTAACGCATTGATTTGCCTCAAAAGAGCTGCTGCTTTTTGTTCTTTGGCTACAAGGCTTTGTTCTTTCGCTTCAATTTGTTCACTTAAACGGGTCAATAAATTTGGGTCAAAAAATTTCTCCTTGATTTCGCTTAATGTGATTATGGTATCCCCTTTTGTTATGAATTCCCCTTCCACTACATGCCATTTTTGAATTCTGCCGGCAATGGCCGACTCAATTGTCTGTGGACGGTTCATTGGATCAAATGCTGTTACCATGCCCGTTCCACGCACGTTTTGCTGCCATGGAACAAATAGCACAATGAAGAAGATGATGCCCAGTGACATCAACCATTTTGCCAGAATTTTTCCGGCTTTGGGTGTCTTGATCGCACGAAGTGAATAGAGCTTTTCCTGCTCTATTATTTTTTCAATTCTATTATTGGATAGGTTCAGCATCTTATTCAATATATCGGTTAATCACATTGGATTTGAGTAAGTCATCGAATTTGCCTTCGGCTTCAATAAGACCGTCATTGATAACAATTACCCGGTCGCAAGCGGCCATAATTAGCGGATCATTGGAAACTGCGATTAAAGTCCAGTGATTTGTTTTGTCAATCAGGCAGTTGATCAGATCAATTTTCGCTGATCGCTTAAGGCCATTAAAGAAGTCATTCAATATGATGAGCTCTGGATTTTTTGCCAGGCATCGCGCCAGGATCAGTTTGTGAACAGTGGTATTGGATAAATTTTTACCACCGCTGGTCAGGTGTGTGTTTAATCCTTCCGGCAGTGAATTGATTTCATCGGCAAGACCAACGGTTTTAAGCGCCCGAATGGCGTCTTCCACGTTCTCCTTGGGCTTACCAACGGTTATGTTATCCAGGATGGTGCCGTCAAAAATATCCTCCTGTGAAATGTTTTTACCGATTTTGTCACGTAAGTGGGTAAGATCAAGGTCGCGTATGGAATAATCGTTGATGGTAACTGAACCTTCAAAGCCGGAGTATATACCGGAGATTACATTCATAAGCGTTGTCTTTCCGGATCCGCCCGGTCCGGCAATACAAACATGCTCACCCGCTTTAATTTCCAAATCAATGCCCTTTAATGTAAGCTTATCCTGATCCGGATATCGGTATTTCAGGTTATTAACTCGTACACTGTAGCCAAGGGGTTTATTATGCGATGGAAAATCAAGCCCGCCAACTTTTTCAAGGGGAAGATCAGTTACCTGGGCAATCTTATCAACCGCAGTGAGCAGGTCATAGATTACATCCATGTACATGATTATTTTCTCAACCGAGTTTAGCAACAGAATGATAATCACTTCCGAGGCTACGAACTGACCCAGGGTAATTTGACGGTCAACAACCAATATGGTTCCTACAATGAGAAGACCCCCGGTAACTAGTGCTTTGAATAAAAGTATGGAACTGAACTGACTGATGAGTACCTGAAAGTGGGATTTCCGATACTTCAAATAGTTGTTCACATTGTAATCGGTTTTTTTGATAGGAAGGTCAGTGCTTCCCGCCAGTTTAAACGAATTGATGGCACGTGCCAATTCTTCAAGCCACTGGGCAACCTTGTATTTATACTTGGATTCAGCAATGGAAGATCGTAACCCCCGGGGGCCGGTCAGGTAGAAGATTATAATCAGCATGCTTACTAATCCAATACTGAAGAAAACGAAGAAGGGGTGATAGAGGGAGAGCAGCAGTAAACCAAAGAAGATCTGAACCACACCCGATGTAAAGTCGATCAGAAGTTTAGGCATGCCTTTCTGAATGGTCATGATATCGAAAAACCGATTCACCAGTTCAGGCGCATAGTTTTGTATGATTGATTCTGCTTTCAGCCGGGGAATCCGATACGCAAACTCTAGGGAGGCTTTGGCAAAAACCCTTCGCTGAAGATGTTCCACCAGGCTTATTTGCATGATTTGCAGAACGCCACCAATTACTACGCCTATGATTACAATGGCTATCAGCACGTATACAGAACTGAAAAATACACCGCCTGAAATCAATTCAACGGTAGCCTGAATACCCAATGGAAGCACCAGACTGATAAGACCCGTAATTATGGCATAAAAGAATATGTAATTGATCTGGCTTCGCTCCGTATGCAGTAACCGAAAAAGACGATTAATCGGGTTAAGTTGCTTACCTCCCGCAGTTTCATCCAGGCCAAAATCACTTACCAGGCTCGATTGGGGAAAGATCACAAAGAAAATAATCTCGTTATCGTCATTGGTTAGCCAGTTGTTTTCTAATGTGAATTCATCCTGGGAATTATGCGTCTTGCCAATAACGGTTTGAAGTCTTTTTTTGCGGGTCGGGTGAATAATTACCGGCTGAATATCTTTCTCGGATTTCTTGAAGGCCAATACATATTGTTCTTCCTTCTCAATGAATACCTTGAAGCTATCAGGTTCAAGTTGGTACATCAGCATCATCAGCTGAATTTTATTGGCGGCCTCGAAGAGATCGCGTTTAAATTCACTCAATTCGTCTTCATTATACAACCGGTTGTTTACCTCAACAAATCGAAGACTTTCCGGATCATAATGATGATCAAGTAGTAATGCAGCTTCCCGAAGAATGCGAATGATTTGATGATTACTCATCATAAAGTTTAGGGTTGTAAAGTTTTTGTTACCAATAGATTTATAAATGCATTCAGCTCATTAAAATGTGTCTGAGGAGCATACTTAATGTCTGTTAACGAGGGCAGGTGTTCTGCGTAAAACAATTGGTGATTAACCGATAACATAAGGGTGCTTACCAGTGCATGCGGGTATGGAAACGAAGGGTTGATTTCTGTTATAATGGATGCAATTTTCCGGCACACCGATTTATATGCCAGAAACACACCCTCACGATTGTCGGCATCAACTTGCTTTGTCAGGTAAGTCTTTTCGAATTCAGAGATAACAATTCGATGCAAGGCCTGAACATCGATCATGTGGGTATGAGGATCCTGCTTTTTTTCTTCGACCAATACCTTAAGACAAATGCCTAGTCTCTCATTTGGATCTTTTATGTTATTCAAAGAGAATTCCAATTTATACTCCATCCAGGTCCAGTACCAATCGATCAAATACAAAAGCAGGCGGTGCTTATTCTCAAAATACCGGTATATCGAAGCTTCAGTAGATTCAATGTCCTCGGCCAGCTTTTTAAATGTGAATTGCTCAAATCCCAGTTTGTCAATCAGTTGGATACTGGTTGTCAATATCCGTTGACCCAATTCTGTTGACTGGGGATCTCTTACAAACAATTTTTCAGTAAGCTTAAAGGAAAGTATAGCCATTCTATTCAAAATAATAGTAACACTATCATAAACGATAATATTACTAAATAGTTTAATAGAAGGGTTATTTTTCTGAAAAATTTCCGGTTACAGCGGTTTGAAGGAAGGACTCAGCTGGATGGCATTGCGTAAAAGTGTCAATTTCCCTGATTTTTCCATGTTTTTCAGCAATCTGGAGATTACTTCCCGGGATGAATTGAGGTCGTTGGCAATTTGCTGGTGGGTAAGCTGCAGATTACGTGTATCCAGTTTTTCAGCCTGGTTAAGCAGGTAATATTCCAGTCGCTCATCCATGCTTTTAAAGGCGATGTGGTCAATGACCTGGAGAAGTTCTTCGAATCTGTTCCGATAGGTCTCTAAAACGAAATAATACCACGACCGGTAATTCTTCATCAGGTTATCCATCAGTTCCAGTGGTATGGCAATTACATCAGTATCTTCGATGGCTTCGGCCAGCATCTGGCTTTTTTCATGTTTGGTAGCGCAGATCATAGAAAGGGCACAGGCACTGCCCGGGTCAAGAAAATACATGAAGAATTCATTTCCATCATCTCCTTCGCGGTAAAGCTTAACACGTCCTTTGGCTATCAACATGGAGTATTGAAAGTATTGGCCTGGCCGGATGATTTGTTCTCCTGCTTTATACGATTTGACAGAACCTGAGGAAGAAATGATTTCCTGAAGTTCACGATCAAACGTAGGGTAGTTTTCTGCGAGTAAGTGCAGAATCTGGTCTTTCATGTTTATTAAAGCTTGCTAAACTCGACAATAAAGGAATCGGGAAATTTTGACTGAAGTTCATCTTTAAAAAGCTCAGCTTTATCCCGGTTCGGAAATTGCCCAAGAATAAGTGTATAATATTTAACACCCCCGATAACTTTAACCTGAACGGTAACTTTTTTCTTGTAGGAATTTTTTAGATTATCTGATAACCGGATAAGGTTGACCAGTTCCTGGTAAGTTCCAATTTGAACACCATAACCGGATGGTTTAAGGCGAGCCACTTCGAAATTGTAAAACTCTTTTTCCTCTACTGCAACCTGGCCTATGGGTGTTACGGGGTTGCTTCGGGTTCCATCTCCCGGATCGATTACTTCTATTGAAACATCGGCCAATCCCTGGTTAACAAATCCCAGTTTTTCTGCAGCTGATCTCGAAACATCGATTATCCGGCCATCCACATAGGGGCCACGGTCATTAATCACAACCTCTACCGTTTTATTATTGGCTGTATTGGTTATTCGTACTTTCGTGCCAAAAGGAAGTGTTTTATGAGCTGCAGTGAGTTTATTATGCCGGTACTTCTCACCGCTGGCTGTTGGTTGACCTTCAAATTTATCGGCATAGAAGGATGCTTTTCCGGTTTGAATCTGTGCCTGCGCCCATGCAAAAACGAATAACAAGGGAAGTAAAATGAAAAACCTTTTCATATGCATGTTTTTTAGGTGAACAAAAATAAGCAATCCACACCTTACCATTGGCTAATTGACGATTTAAGTCTACCTTTGCCCGGCAAATAATGGATCGTAAATTATTTGCCATGCCTCAGGATAATCCCAAATTTCTCTTTGAAGCCCTCACGTACGATGATGTACTGCTGGTGCCTTCGTATTCAGAAGTACTTCCCCGTGAAACCAACATCTCCACCCGCTTAACGCAAAACATCCGGTTAAATATGCCCATTGTATCCGCGGCCATGGATACCGTAACGGAGGCAGAACTGGCGATTAGCATGGCCCTTGAAGGAGGATTGGGCTTTATTCACAAAAACATGCGTATTGATGAACAAGCTGAACAGGTACGTAAAGTTAAGCGCTCTCAAAGTGGTATGATACTCGATCCGGTTACACTCAGTGTAAACTCTACCGTTCAGGATGCTGAGAACATAATGCGCGAGTTTAAAATAGGGGGCATTCCGGTTGTTGATGGCAACGGCAAATTATTGGGCATTATTACAAATCGCGATTTGCGATTTCAAAAAGACCTGAGTGTTCCCGTTGAAAAAATAATGACTAAGGAAAACCTGGTTACTGCAACAGAAAACATTACACTCGAGAAGGCAGAAATAATTTTGCAGCAATACAAGATTGAGAAGTTACCGATTGTTAATAAACGAGGTAAGCTTACCGGCTTGATTACATTCCGCGACATTCAGAAAAAGAAGAATAAGCCTAATGCTTGCCAGGATAAATTCGGAAGGTTAAGAGTTGGCGCAGCGGTTGGTGTTACCGGTGATATCCTCGAACGTGTCGGAGCCTTAAAGGGGGCAGGGGTGGATATAATCACCATTGATACAGCACATGGTCATTCACGGGGTGTTCTGGAAGCGGCTAAAGCGGTAAAGAAGAAATTTCCTGAAATGGAAATTGTAGTTGGCAATATTGCCACCGGTGAAGCAGCCCGTGCTCTCGTTAAAGCAGGTGCGGATGCAGTTAAAGTAGGTGTTGGCCCAGGTAGTATTTGCACTACGCGCGTTGTTGCCGGTGTCGGATTGCCGCAGCTTTCAGCTGTGTACGAATGTGCCAAAGCCATAAAAAATTCAGGTGTTTCAGTTATTGCTGACGGAGGGATTCGGTTTTCAGGTGACCTGGTGAAGGCAATTGCTGCCGGTGCTGATAGTGTTATGATCGGTTCTTTACTGGCGGGTACGGAAGAAGCTCCCGGTGAAGTTATTATTTATGAAGGCAGGAAGTTCAAGACTTACCGGGGTATGGGCTCAATCGAGGCTATGGAATCAGGATCGAAAGACCGCTACTTCCAGGATGTTGAGGACGACATTAAGAAATTGGTGCCTGAGGGTATTTCGGGCCGTGTACCCTTTAAAGGTCTTGTTTCCGAAGTATTGTACCAAATGGTAGGTGGGTTACGGGCCGGTATGGGTTATTGTGGAGCCAAAAACCTGGAGGCTTTGAAAAAGGCCAGGTTCGTAAAGATTACAACGGCAGGTGTTGTGGAGAGTCATCCGCATGATATTACGATAACCCGGGAGGCACCGAATTACAGCCGGAAGTAAAAGCAGCTTAAAAGCTCTAATCCTCATTTTTGCCTATTATTGCAAAGCCAATCCTAAGCTGATTGGCTTTTTTGTTGAGATCTTTAGCAATCTGAAACTAGGTTTACTACGTTCTAACTAACATGCGCATTAAGGCATTAACCCGGTTGCTTTTTATTCTTTCCGGAATTACCTGGGTGGCCTTGTTGTTTACAGACCTTTCGGTTGTATTTAGTGTTAAGTCAAATCTTGAGTCTGGCTTGCCCACCTGGTTGCCGGGCTTGATGTTCAATTTCTTCCTGGTTTTTCTTTACTATTTCTACAAGTTCAAAATTGATCGCGATGAACTGCTGAACTTCGTTGACTTGTTGTGGCGTGTGTTCGCAACCGGTTTGGTGGTTACCGTTATCTCCCTTTTGCTCAGGCTGATTGATTTTATGCCGGGCACCAGCAAGCTTACCAGCCTCTTTATTTACGTTGAAGCCAACTACATCATAAACCTGGGGTTGATTTCGGGTTTCTTAATGGCATCGTTCACGGTTTGGAAGCGGTTGATTCTGTATCAGAAATCAAAATGGCTCTTACGGCTATGGACATTTTTTGAATGGACATTAATGGCTTCGTTGATTTACAACAGTATTGAACTGCCCGGTGCTGAGTGGGTATATAATGTCTTGCTGAGTGTTCTGATTGTAACGGGATTGGTTCTCTCTGCCAATATGAAATGGGTAGCTTACCTGAATTTCCGGCAGAAATGGACCAGTCTTTTATTATTACTGCTCGCGATTTTTTATGTAATGTACCTGTTTTACACCACCAATGCCCAGGCCATAGCAGCTTTTGGCGAGGGAAAGGGTTTTGTAGATCATCGCTTTCATTTGTTCTTCCTGTCTCTGTTCATTTTTGTAACCGTTTACAGTTCGTTCTCTTTTTTGGTTATCCTTTTCAATTTGCCTACTACATCGGTGTTTGAGCAAAAGCTGGAAGAGGTTGTCAATTTTCAACGCATTAGTCAGTCCATACAAACAGAACAAAGTGAAGAGAGTGTATATAATATCCTGCTTGAAACATCCGTAAGCACTGTGTTTGCAGATGCTGCGTGGCTTGAAATTAAAAACAATGAACTTGATCACCGTTTGTTTACGTATCGCATAACGGAACGCGAAGCAAATGATATTATTAGCCATTTGCGTAAAGAACATGTAACCGGTGTGTTAGATCAAAGTCAGGATAAAACCAAAAACTTATCCCGACACCTGGCCACGTTGAAGGGTTCACGATTCCGCTCCATACTGGCTTTTCCTATTTATGTAAAAGGTGAGAACATTGGTACATTGGCACTCCTTAAGGAACTCTCCGATGGATTTAATAAGGAGATGACCAAGATAGTTGCCACGTTTGCCAACCAGGCAGGTATTTCGATCGAAAACTTCCGGTTAATGGAAGAGGCACTTCAAAGTGAACGGTACAAGGAGGAATTGAAAATTGCCAAGAGTGTCCAGAAAAGTTTGTTACCCCAGATTCTGGAACAAGATGCCAACTTTGAACTGGCTGCTTTTTCAGAATCAGCTGATGAAGTAGGAGGCGATTACTACGATACGCTTCGTGTGAATGACCACCAATCAACTCTTATTATTGCCGATGTTTCCGGAAAAGGAACTACTGCGGCTTTTCACATGTCGCAGATGAAAGGAATTTTTCACAGCCTGGCTCAGGATTGTATTGCTCCGGACGAATTTATGATCCGGTCAAACAAGGCACTTACGCATTGTCTTGAAAAGGGGTCGTTTATTTCTGCCTCGTTTTTTATTATCAATACAAAGGAAAAGAAAGTAAGTTACTCGCGTGCCGGGCACTGCCCGTTGCTTTACTACAATGCCAAAGCGGACTCTGTTGAATACCTCAAGGATAAGGGCGTAGCATTGGGAATGGTGCGCAATAACGGTTATTCGAAATTCATAGAAGCCAGGTCGTTCAATTATGAGCCGAATGATATTTTGATTTTATATACAGACGGAATCACGGAAGCCAAGAATAACAAGGGCGAAGAGTTTGGTTATGAACGGCTGGCACTGGCCATTCAGGATGTTAAGTATGAATCGGCCAAAGTCATTCAGGAATACCTGATTAACCGCCTTTATGAATTTTCCGGAAGTGATAACATTAATGATGACTATACAACAATGATTGTAAAGTTTAAGGAGTAAGGAGACTAAACAGAACAGTAAACTATAACGAACTAAATACGTTACAATAATGGTTCAAATCAAACGACTACAGGAAGACGGGACCGATATCATCGTGCCTATCGGTGAAATTGATGCCAGCTCGTCCATTGAATTAGACCTTACCATCGCGAAAAGTGTTGGCGAAGGCTTTACCCGTATCCTGGTTGATTGCAGCGCCCTTGAATATATTTCTTCGGCAGGCTTGGGTGTTTTTATGTCGTATATCGAGGAATTTAACGACAAGCACATCAAAATGGCGCTCTTTGGAATGAACGACAAAGTTATAAATACGTTTGAGATACTGGGTTTAAGTGAGTTGCTCACCATTGTGGCAACCAAAGAAGAAGCTAAGCAGAAAGTCGCATGAAATACTCCTACAAAGTTGGCTGCAGCCCTGAAAACTTAAGGGGCATTCGCGACTTCATCCGCGGATCTCTCAGGAATCACGGTGTGTCTGATTTGGACATCAGTGAAATGGTACTGGCCATAGATGAGATGTGTTCTAACCTGATGATTCATGCTCATCATTGCAACCCGAATGATTTGTTTGAGTTGCATATTTTTGCTGAAAAGAATCACCCTGTCATTTTTGAAATAATCGATGACGGTACGGTATTTGATATTAATAAATTTCATGAACCCGAGTTGGGTAATATCATACATGAAAAGCGTAAGGGAGGTTTAGGCATCAGGCTGGTAAAATCCATCATGGATAACGTAGAGTACACCCAGCAAGGCGGTATGAATATATGCCGGTTAACCAAACGCGTGCAATTCAACTAATCATTATTACGGAGCAGTATGATACGAGGAGTTTTACTTGTTGCCATAGGGCTATTCACTATTCCGGCATGGTCACAGAAATCAAAAAAGGCAACATCATCCGTTTTGTTTTCTGTAAATAATCGTGCGGTTACTTCGAATGAATTTATCTATCTCTACCGCAAAAATCATCCGGATAAAACTAAAGACTATACTAAACAGCGTGTTGACGAATACCTGGATCTGTTCGTTAACTTTAAGCTTAAGGTAGAAGAGGCACGGTCGAGGGGAATAGATACCACTAAAGTTTTTCTTGGCGAATACACAAAATACAAAGAGGAGTTACGAAGACCCTATTTGCCGGAAGGCCGAATGGTGGACAGTCTTGTACGGTTAACGTACCAGCGTTTAACTGAAGAAATTCGGGCGGCACATTTACTGATTGCTTTTAAGCCCGATGCTGCACCTGCTGATACGCTGATTGCCTACAATAAAATCCTTGAACTGAAAACCCGTGCTCAAGCCGGTGAGAATTTCGGTGAGCTGGCTTTTACATTTTCAGAAGATCCTTCTGCGAAAATCAATAAAGGCGATCTGGGTTATTTTACGGCATTGCAGATGGTTTATCCCTTTGAAAATGCCGCATATCAGGGAAAGCCCGGAGAAGTTGTAGGACCAGTTAAAACACGGTTTGGGTACCACTTACTGCATATTGTTGATCGAAAGCCGGCACGAGGTGAAGTTGAAGTATCGCATATTATGATCCGTTCTTCGTCTGATTCAGAGGATCAACGTGCAAAGAATCTGATATTTGACATCTATGACCAGGTAAAGGGAGGCGCGTCCTGGGATGAGTTATGCGCTCAATATTCGGAGGATGCGAATTCAAAAAGCAATGGCGGACGGCTTCGTCCTTTTGGTGTGGGTGCCATGGCAGCCGCACCCGAATTTGACCGTGTAGCGTTTTCACTGGAAGAACCCGGAGAAATATCCGATCCGTTCAAGACTGCTTATGGATGGCATGTTGTGCGATTGGAGCGTAAGATTCCATTGCCCTCATTTGAAGAGCTGGCACCTTCTTTAAAAACAAGGGTGATGCGAGATGAGCGCGTTCAGCTTTCGAAGCAAGCGTTGTTAACACGCCTGAAGAAGGAATTTGCATTTCAGGAAAATCAACCGGTCAAAACGAAAATAGTTGCTTTGGCAGATACCACATTGACCAGGGGAAGATGGAATGTACAATCCTTCCCATCGAATGAAATAATTATAACATTAAACATTCGACCAATTCCCGCCAATGAGTTTCTTCAATATGTAAAGAGTAATCAACGCACCACATCACTTACACCGGGTGAATACATACTTCAATTGTATGGAGCATTTGTTGAAGCTGTAATGAACGAAGCTTATGAAGAGAAGTTAATCCGTTCCAATCCTGATTATGAGATGCTGCTTCGTGAGTATTATGAAGGCATCCTTCTCTTCGATATCATGGAAAAAGAAGTATGGAATAAGGCGAGTGAGGATACGGTTGGCCAACGAACCTATTTCGATAAAAATGCCTCGAGGTATCAGGCCGGTGAACGGGTGAAGGCTGAACTTTACTCCACATCAGCACCGGATAATATGAAACTTTTACAAGAAGCAATTAGTAAGCAGGATACGATTAGTATTGACCAGCTCGTTAATTCAAGGAAAATACGGTATGAAAAGGGCAATTTTCAAAGAAACGATCGCCCGGTTTTGGCTAAAATCGACTGGAAGACAGGTGTTTATACCGTGGAAAATAGCGGATTATATTACCTTGCGCGGATTTCCGAACTGCTTCCTCCGGGTCTGCTGACATACGAAGAAGCCAAAGCTCAGGTAATTGCTGATTACCAGAATTATCTCGAAAAAGAATGGGTGGAGCAGCTGAAATTGAAATATCCGGTAAAGATCAATGAAAAGACAAAACAAACAGTATATAAGCAATTGGTTCAGCCTTAACGGGTTTCTGTTAGTTATTTTGTTCGTGCTGTTCAACGCATGCGATCTTATCCGGATGAAGAATGAACCACCTCCTTCTGAACCGCAGCGCATTCCGGTTGCCCGAGTTAATCAAACCTATTTATATAAGGATGAGCTTTCGGGTATTGTATTGCCCGGCTCAACCCCGGTTGACAGTGCTGTGCGCGTAGAGGCCTTTATCAACAGCTGGGTACGAAAACAATTGTTGATTCAGGAAGCCGCAAAGAAAATCAATATTAATGAAGCCGAAATTGAGCGAAAGATTCTGGATTATCGCTACAGCCTTATCGCTTATGAGTACCAGGCCCTGTATATCAAACAGAACCTGGATACGGCAGTAGCCACTTCAGAAATTGAGCAGTATTACAAAGAGAACCTGGACAACTTTATTCTTAAGCAAAACATTGTGCGTGCAACCTACATGAAGGTTCCTAAAACAGCCCCACGTACCAATAAAATCAAAGATTTAATTTATTCTAAAAAGGAGAAGGATTTGGCCGAGCTTAAGTCGTATTGCCTGAGTTTCTCTACAGCCTATCACCTGGTTGATTCTTCATGGATGGTTTTTGATGAAATGGTTAAAAACTCACCTTTGGTGGAGATTCCAAATAAGATACAGTTTTTAAAAGCAAACCCGTATTACGAAACCTCGGATGATGCCTATCTTTACTTTCTCAAAGTTGACGAATACCGGATCTCCGATAATATTTCCCCCCTTGAGTTTGTAAGGGATGATATTCGGGCGATTATTTTAAATAAGCGAAAAGTTGCCCTCGGCAGGCAATTGGAAGATGAAGTATATAATCATGCAGTCAGTGAAAAGGAGTTTGAGATTTATAAGTAATGCGATTCGATCATCGCGCATCGGGGTTTTTACAGGCCTGGTAATTGGCTTGTTAATGGCACCAACCCTGTACGCGCAGGAAGATGGCGGATTCGTAATTGATAAAATAATTGCCAAAGTAGATAACTACATAGTGCTTAAGTCGGAATTAGACCGGGCTTACCAGGACTATGTTTCAAATGGAGGTAATCCTTCTTCAGAAGCCCGTTGCCAGTACCTGGCTTTATTGCTCAGAAACAAGTTGATGATGGCCAAAGCCGAAATCGACTCGGTTGTAGTAAGCGATTCCGAAGTGGATGCCAATACGCAACGAAGGATGGATATGATTCTTTCCCAATATGGCGGCTCACCGGTAGATCTTGAAAATAAATTCGGAAAAACACTTGAGCAGATACGCCTCGAGTTACGCGATCAGATCCGGGAGCAGATGGTCGTTAACGAAATGCAGCAGCACATAACGAAAGATTTAACCGTTACACCGGCAGAAACAAGACGATTCTTCAACCGCATACCCAAAGACAGCCTTCCCTTTTTTTCAGCTGAAGCAGAAGTAGCGCAGATTGTAAAGCTTGCTAAAATCAGCGAAGCCCAGAAAGAGGCAACTAAAATGGAACTCATTGGTCTGCGCAACAGAATTCTGGCTGGTGAAGATTTTGCAACACTTGCAAAGCAATATTCTGCCGACCCCAGTGTTACCATCAACGGAGGCGACATGGGTTTTGTGGGCAGGGGTATGATGGTGCCGGAATTCGAAGCCATGTCATTTAAATTAAAGCCTGGAGAAATTTCAATGCCTGTTGAAACAGCGTTTGGTTTGCATATTATTCAGCTGCTTGAACGCAGAGGAAATGAATATCATTCCCGGCATATTCTCATGTCTCCAACACCCTCAGAAGAAGATCTGGAAATAGCCAAAAAATACCTGGATAGTTTGCGTGCAGTAATAACAAAAGGTGATATTACTTTTGAAAAAGCTGCCAAGGAATATTCGGATGATGTTGAAACAAAAGGCAATGGAGGTTATTTTATAGATGGAGAGGGCGGCACCCGGGTCTCTGTCGATGAGTTGGATCCTGTTGTATTTTTTGCCGTAGATTCCCTGGAAGTAGGAAGCATCTCGTCTCCTTTAAAATACCGAACGGATAGTGGAAAGGAGGCCGTTAGAATATTGTATTATAAATCCAGGGTGGCACCACACCAGGCCTCGCTGGAGGTGGATTGGCAACGCATTCAAAGCGCAACTCTGAATCAAAAGCGAAACAAGGCTCTGGAAAAGTGGTTTGATAAGGCCCGGAATGATGTGTTCATCAGCATCGATACCTCGTATGACTATTGTGGCATACTAGATAATTAAGAGACTCTGACGTTCATGTAAAAAAATCAACACGCTATTCTTATTTGGGCTAGGTTTGTTAACTAAGATGGTATCATGACGAAATTTTCCTCGGATGT
>JALOMY010000029.1 GCA_025455225.1 Cyclobacteriaceae bacterium
CCTACAGGAAATCTTCATTCCGATCAGGGCAAACAAATCATGGATATTTTTCAAAAACTGAATGAAGAAGGTATGACCATCATTCAGGTAACTCATTCAGAAGAGAATGCCAAACGGGGCAAGCGAATTGTTCGCGTAGTTGATGGAGCTATTGTTTCCGATGAATCAGTAAGTTAATAATCGTGTATAGAAAACAGATATGAGAAATTTAATTATAGCAGTACTTGTTCTGGTACATACAGCTGCATTATTGGCACAACCCCGAACGCTTACCTATGAAGAAGCTGTAAGCATTGCACTTCAAAAGAATGTGGACTTCAATGTACAGCACAACGAAGTAGACCGCGCCTTAAGTCAGCGCATGCAGAGTATTGCCAACCTTGGCCCAAATGTTTCCGTTTCAGCTGATTTTTTTGATCGCAGAGGACGGCAGCAAATCCAAAACCCTGAAACCAATCAGGTTGAATTTCTGGATGTAATCTCCAATAACATCAGCGGAAATTTTAATGCCAACATTACACTTTTTAACGGACTGAATAAATTACAGACATATCGTTCCCAGCAAAGCAATGTGCAGGCACAGGAGTTCGGCCTGGAGCGTGCCCGGCAGAATACGGTATTTAATGTTGCTCAACAATATCTTCAGGTGTTGCTAAGCGAAGAGTTGTACCGAATTGCACAGGACAATTACCGTAATCAGACAGAGAATTTGAAGCGCATTCAGGGGCAGGTTGAAGTAGGTGCTTTGGGTATTGTTGATCAGTATAATCAAACTGCAGAAGTTAAACGCCTGGAATCATTGGTGATTCGGGCGAAGAATAATTATGAAAATGACAAGCTTATTCTTGCCCAAACTCTTCAGCTTGAACCCGGTACTGACTTTGTACTGGTTAATCCAAATTACTCCATCGAATACACTTTAAACCTGCAGGTAGATCTTGATGATTTGTACCAGACAGCGTTAACCAACCGTCCAGATTATAACCAGCAAAAGCAATTGGTTTTACGCAACACCCGTAACGTGAATGCCCTCCGGGGAAATTATTATCCAAGCCTGTCGGCTTTCTATCAATACGGATCGTTCTATAATTCCCGAATTCCTTTTAGTCGTAATGATCAGTTAAGGGATGTTAATCCTTACCAGTTCTACGGTTTTAGTCTTACGGTGCCCATTATGAATGGTTTTTCAAGCAGGGTAAGGGTGCAGACGGCTAAAATTGACAGGGACAATAGCATGTTACAGGAAAGCAATCTGAAGACTGTAATCTACAGAGATGTAAAAGCCGCCTATCAGAACTTTGAAGCTGCAAAAGCAAATTATTTATCATCGGTAGCCCAGTATGAAGCAGCCGATGCAGCTTATAAGCTTGCGAAAGAACGTTATGAGCTTGGACTTTCCACCTTTGTTGAGTTTTCACAGGCCAGTAATGCCTTAATTCTGGGGCAGGCTGCCAAAGCCCAGTCAGAATACACCCTCATGTTCCAGGAAACCATACTGAATTACCAGATCGGTCAACTCAAATAAACCAGGTTGAAATCCGCCATTTAATTGAGGTATAATGCCTTAAAATTTCACAGAATCCCAAAAAAGACTACATTTGCAGCCCCGATAAGGTATCGGGGCTTTTTTGTCTAATAAGGCAGAAAAGCAGGGTAAAACAATAAAGTTGCAGCTTGCTGGCCCGGCCTGTTGCATGTAATATGGGCAGATAGAATTTATGGCAAAAGAAAAATCAAAATCGGCCGCTGACGAAAAAGAAGAAATTAAAGCGGTAAAGAAAAAGACAGCGGACGAGAAACTAGCTGTAGAAATTGATGAGGTAGATCCTTTAAAAGAGGTAAAAGCCCTCGAAAAGGAAGAAATCATTTCAGAAGCTATTCCGGTAACTGAGCTTCGCAAGGCGGTAAAAGCAATGGCAGTACCAGGCGAATTTGACTGGGAAGCATTTCAGACCAAAGGTTTTGGCGAGGGTTATTCCTCTACCGACCGCGAAAAGATGGAAAAGCTGTATGCCGGTACAGTAACAACCGTAGACAGTGGGGAAGTGGTTGTGGGTACTGTTGTAGGTATCAACGACCGCGATGTGATTCTGAATATCGGATTCAAATCAGATGGCCTTGTTCCATTGGCTGAATTTAAAGACACTCCTGAACTCAAGATTGGTGACCAGGTTGAGCTTTTCATCGAAGAGCGCGAGAACCAGATGGGTCAGCTTATCCTGAGCCGCAGAAAAGCCAAACTTGTAAAAGGCTGGGAAAGAATTCAGAAAGCATTGGATGAAGACTTGGTTATTGAAGGTTTTGTTAAGCGCAGAACGAAGGGTGGACTTATTGTAGATGTTTACGGCATTGAAGCATTCTTGCCAGGATCCCAGATTGATGTGAAGCCGATCCGTGACTTTGATATCTATGTCAATAAGTCAATGGAAGTCAAAGTGGTGAAAATCAATTATACCAACGACAACGTAGTTGTATCACATAAAGTGCTGATTGAAAAGGATCTGGAGGAACAGAAGGTGGCGATCCTCAGCAACCTTGAAAAAGGACAGGTACTCGAAGGAACAATCAAGAACATGACCAACTTTGGTGTGTTTATCGATTTAGGTGGTGTAGATGGACTGTTGCATATCACGGATATTTCGTGGGGTCGAATTAATCATCCGGAAGAAGTACTTAAACTGGATCAGGTGGTTAAGGTGGTTGTTCTTGAATTTGACGAAGACAAGAAGCGCATTAGCCTGGGTATGAAGCAACTTACACCTCATCCGTGGGATTCACTGCCTGCCGATATCCAGGTTGGTTCCAAGGTTAAAGGTAAGATTGTAAACGTTGCCGATTACGGAGCATTCCTCGAACTTCAACCGGGTGTTGAAGGTCTCATCCACGTAAGTGAAATGAGCTGGTCTCAGCATTTGCGGAATCCGCAGGACTTCATGAAAGTGGGTGATGAAATTGAAGCGGTTGTACTAACCATTGACCGTGAAGAAAGAAAAATGTCGCTGGGTATTAAGCAGCTTACAGAAGATCCCTGGACCCGTCAGGATATTCTTACCAAGTATGCGATCGGTACACGCCATGAGGGTATTGTTCGCAACCTGACCAACTTCGGTTTATTCATTGAACTGGAAGAAGGTATCGATGGACTGGTTCACGTTTCAGATTTGAGTTGGACTAAGAAAATCAAGCATCCTTCCGAATTTGTGAAAGTGGGCGATAAAATGGAAGTTGTGGTTCTTGAACTGGACGCTACAAACCGAAGGCTGGCATTAAGCCATAAGCATCTCGAAGAAAATCCATGGGATACCTTTGAAACTATCTTCACAGTTGGATCTACACATCGCGGAACTGTTATCGGCAAGAATGACAAGGGTGCAGTTGTAGAATTACCTTATGGAATTGAAGGATTCTGTTCGGTGAAGAACCTGGCGAAAGAAGACAATGGCAAAGTGGAAGTAGGCGATTCACTCGACTTTAAAGTGCTCGAGTTTTCTAAGGATGATCGCAGAATCACCTTATCGCATAAAGCCACCTATTCCGCTGAAGAAGAAAAACAGGTTGCCAAGAAAAAGGCACCGGCTTCAAAAGGAAAAACCATTGAAAAGATTAATCAGGAAGTTGAGAAATCTACCTTAGGCGATCTGGAGGCTTTAAGTGCACTGAAAGATAAAATGAGTGCACCGAGGAAGGATGATCAGCCCCAATCCGAATAAATGGTTTGAAGAAATCAGTTAATTAATTTTTCCTTTTATTTTTACGCAATTGATTGACTGATTTCTAAAGGGCCTCGTGGCCGAGTGGCTAGGCAGAGCTCTGCAAAAGCTCCTACGGTGGTTCGAATCCACTCGAGGCCTCCCTTTAAATCAGTATTGGTTTAGTAGAACCGATCATTGTAATGACGGTTGCTGAATGGTTACTAAACTCCATACGGACTTGATCGATGAGACAGGTACCTGAAAAGAAATCAGCAACGTATTTAATTGTTGGCAATGGCCGCGTTGCCCGTCATTTCATTCATTACTTCACCTCCCTGCAAATATCTTTCAGGCAATTCACAAGGAATAGCGATATTCCTTTTCAGGAATGCCTAATTGGTTGTACCCATGTACTGGTCTTAATTAACGATCGTGAAATTGTCCCGTTTATTGCAAAGTACAGGGGATATGGGAAAGCAAGTATTATTTGGGTACACTTTTCAGGTTTGTTAAATACCGAACTAGCACATAGCGCCCATCCTCTGGCGGCATTCTCCAACCGGTTCTTTGATACTGATTTTTATAAGACCATTCCCTTTGCCCTTGTTCGTGGAGGGATTCCATTTACTGAATTGTTGCCCGGTTTACCGAACCCGTATTTTGAAATTGATCACGGGGAAAAGGAGCGTTATCATGCCATGTGTGTTGTTGCAGGAAACTTCAGTACGTTACTTTGGATGCGATTCGCAGAATTCCTTAACCATGAACTTAAGGTACCCGAACGATTGATGTTTCCTTATCTTCGCTCAACACTTTACAATCTTGAAAATGCCGATGATCCGCTTTCTGGCCCTTTAAAGCGTAATGACCAAGAGACCATTCAACGTAATTTAGCTGCGTTGGAAGGAACTTCGGTTTTTGACTTATACAAAGCCTTTTTGAAATTCTATTCCAATCAGCACGAGGATGAAAAACATACTTGATTTCGCCCGAAAAAAATCAGAGAGGGAAATAATCACGATGGTAACGTGTTACGACACCTGGTCGGCACGTATCATCAGCGATACCCAGGTTGATGCGGTGCTGGTGGGCGACAGCGCTTCCATGGTGATGCATGGATTTGATTCAACGGTGCATGCTGAAATTGATATGATGGCCTATCATGTGGCCGCAGTAAAGCGCGGTCTTTCAAGCAGGTTTTTAGTCGCTGATTTACCTTTTCTTGCACACCGAAAAGGTAAGCGCATACTTATGAATAGCATTGATAAGTTAATGAAAGCCGGTGCCCAGGCAGTCAAGATCGAAGGCGCTGACGGTATGCTCGATACCATTGAATATGTGGTTAAGTCGGGTGTTCCGGTTATGGGGCATTTGGGTTTAACTCCTCAATCGCATCACCAGCTGGGAGGGTTTAAACTTCAGGGAACTGAATCAGAATCTGCAAATCGAATTCAGGTGTTTTCGAAACATCTTGAAAATGCAGGTGTTTTTTCTATTGTTCTCGAGATGGTGCCGTCTGCTTTGGCTAAACGTATTACCGAGTCCATGTCGATACCTACCATAGGTATTGGTGCAGGCCCGTTTACCGATGGGCAAGTATTGGTACTTCAGGATTTGTTAGGACTGTCAAAGGATTTTGAACCAAAATTTTTACGAAAATACCTGGATGGATACTCTCAGATTAAAGATGCCCTTGAGCGCTTCAATCAGGATGTAAAGAACAGGAATTTTCCTTCCGATAAAGAAAGCTATTAATGACACAAGTAATCACTTCCATTCACGATTGGGTTCTTACCTGGCACAGAGAACTGGGCGATAAATCCATCGGATTTGTTCCTACCATGGGCGCCTTGCATGCGGGCCATCAATCTCTGATAGATTATTCCAGGAAAGACAATGATATAACCGTTGTCAGCCTGTTTGTAAATCCTACACAGTTCAACGATAAGAATGACTTTGAACGTTACCCAAGAAACGATGAAAAGGATATTTCCTTGCTTGGGCAATGGGGAGTTGATTACATCTTCATGCCGGTTTATCATGAGTTGTATCCGGATAATTATACTTATAAAGTAAGTGAGTCCTCATTCAGTACACAAATGGAAGGAGCTAGCCGTCCAGGGCATTTCGATGGCGTGCTCACTGTTGTCATGAAATTGCTGAACATTATTCACCCTGACCGGAGTTATTTTGGTGAAAAGGATTTTCAGCAATACAGCCTGATCAGTAAAATGTGTGAAGCGTTTTTTATGCCGATTGAAATTATAATGTGTCCGACTGTTCGTGATCAAGATGGGCTCGCGTTAAGTTCGCGCAACGCCCTGCTTACTGAAGAAGAGCGAAAGCGTGCACCTTTATTTCATGAACTGCTACGTTCATCCTTAAAGGCTGAGGAAATAGTAAAGAAGCTGAACGAATCGGGGTTCCGGGTAGATTATGTAGTGGATTACGAGAACAGACGATTCGGGGCGGTGTACCTGGGAAATACCCGTTTGATTGATAATGTACAACGGTAGAACCTAAAAAGCATTTTGACATGATTATTTGCCTTGATACCGGAAATACTCAAATTCATGGAGGAATTTTTCAAAATGATGATCTGGTTTCGCAATTCAGAAAGTCATCGGGTACCCAGTTTTCAGCGGATGAAGCAGGGTTGTTTATTAAATCATTTCTGAGAGAGAATGGATTGGATCAGCAACGCATTGAAGGTGTTTCCATATGCAGCGTAGTTCCCAATCTAAATCATTCGCTTCGGGCAGCTTGCGTTAAGTATCTGGACAGCGAACCGTTTTTTTTAAAACCCGGAGTTAAGACCGGTCTTCAGATCAAATACCGTAATCCGCTGGAAGTAGGATCAGACCGTATCGCCAATTCCATTGCTGCTATTGCCCGTTATCCCAGCCGGAATATTATTGTTATCGATTTTGGAACCGCTACTACCTTTTGTGCAATTACAAAAACAAGAGAATACCTGGGCGGAATTATTGTACCCGGTGTTCGCATTTCAATGGAAGCGTTAGAGCGTGAAACGGCCCAGTTACCGGTAGTTGAAATTACAGAAGTTGAACATGTTATTGGAAAGTCAACGGTAGAGAGCATTCAATCGGGGTTGTATCATGGCCAGGTGGGCATGGTTAAAGAACTGATTCACGGCATTAGCCGGGAAGCATTCCAGGATGAGAAACCGGTTATTATCGGAACCGGAGGGTTTTCGCGTTTATTCGAAAATTCAAAGTTATTCGATGTCATCATACCCACCTTAACCCTGGAAGGTTTGTACCGGGCTTACCAGATGAATATGAAGTAATTAATTACGCTGCTCAATTAATAAAAAATCCGATAGCCTATTGCAAGGCGTATCGGATTTTCTTTACAATTAGATTTAATTATTGATTGCCCGATGTGGCCGGAAATTTTGCCAGGATATCGGCAATTGCCGTGCGAAGCATAACTTCTGTCTTTTCTGATGTATTATCTTCATCGAGAACCGATACAGCCCAACCCCGCCACAATAAATGTTTGTTTTCTGAATCCATGAAGTCAATAATTAATGTTCCTTGTCGGTAATTATAGGAATAGGTCCGTGTTCGCGACCAATAGGGCCCGTAGTAACCGTATGGATCTGTAGTAATCTCCATGTAATCCTCCACGATGATGTGGTAGTGAACAACCATGGATGGATTTTCATCGACAAGCTTATATCCTTTATTTTTAAGAATATCATCAACAGACGATTTAATCCGTTTGTCATTCAGTTCATTGTAGTACAGGGGATTATTTTTTGATTCAATGTCTTCCGCGGATGCCCACAAATAGGTTATAAACTCCCGGATGTTATAATCCCGGTCATAATCTGAATAGACCCGAATACTCGGACCGCAGGATGAAGTTAGCATCCCAGCGATCACGATCATAAATCCCAGTATTGTTTTCATTTTGATCTGGAATGAATAAGGTTATGCAACAACTAGCGTAGTATCAATTTCAATTTTGTTATTGACTGCTGTTACACCAGGGCAGGCGAGTGCAGCCGCTTCTGCGTCAAGACGTTCTGCCCAGGTCCGCACTTTCCCCGTTAGCGTAACAATGCTTCCGGTCACCTCTGCGCGGATGTTTGATGAATCAACGGTAGCACTTCGGTGAAAGGCTGCAATAATATTTTTGCGTACCTCAGAAGGCTCAAGTACTTTGCTTTTTACCTGGATCCGGTTGGTTACACCCCTGACACCGGTTAAATCACTTACTGCTTTTTCAGCCGCCTTTTTCATATAATCCCATTCTACGGTGCCATCCAGGTAGACCCAACCTTCATCAACTTTAATTTCAATCAGGTCTTCGTTTACAGCACTGTGCCAGGTAAGTGCATTCTTAACCGCCATGGCAATTTCGGCATCATTCCTTGAAGCAGAGGGTGAAATTTTTACTTCAATATCCACAGCTACCACTTTCACGCCATGAACGCGCTGGGCGGCTCGTTCTGCGGCTAGTTTACGGGCATACGAATCAACGTTTCCGGAGAGTGTAACAACTCCTTCTTTCACAGCTACTCCGATTTCATGGGCTATATCTTTAAGCTGGGGATCAAATCGGATTTCCTCCATGATATCATGCTGAAGTTCAGTATCTGCTTTCATGATCATAACTTTATAAATTGATTATTTTTTCCAATCGTTCGATGATCTTATTGGCAACGATCTCGGTCTCGCTTTTTGACGAGGCCGAACTGATGGCATCTATTCCTGATAATTTTTCCTGCCCGGTATCGGAGGTGGTTAATACAATGACCTTTTCACGCGGACTGGCTTTGTTAACCAGTTCGGTTATTTCGGGTTGCGGTTCCCAATCTTCCCAGGTTTGAAGAATAATAATTGCATTCCAATCCTTTTCATTAATGGAGCGCAGGTTGCCCAGGTCAATAACTTCACTTTCTATGGCTTTCGACTGGAAGTATCTGGACAAAGCATCGGCAACATCATTTTTGAATGAGGTCTTTTGCAAAACTACAAGCACACGTTTGGCCTGCTGTGCTTCCTTTGGACTTAGCCGGTTCTCATACTGTTGTACCCGAATTGTATTTCCGCTCAGAATAAAAAGGAATATGAGCAGAATCAGGGTAATGATGATGGTGTTGATTTTTATGTAACCTTTCATTGGCTTTTATTATGGTATTGAAGATATACCGTTTAAAAGGGACAGCCAATGACCGGCATCATACCGGATTTGGATTAAAATCATAATCTTTGATTGAAGATACTTAATGATCACGTTCAGGGAAATTAATGATATGTGTCATTGCGGGGGGTGGATATCGGGGTTTTCATTTGTGATTGGCTAACAAACGAATATGAAAGAACAAGCTTTTGAATTAAAGCACGTTTACCGGATGCTGGAAGAAGCCAGAATAACCTGGAATACCCAGACCAAGCAATTTGTATTAAATGAATTGGAACAAGCCATTAAAGAACTTGATTCTGATCTTGACCTGGTGGTGGATATAAACGATGCCATTCGAAATCACGAAACTGTAACTCTGGCGTTTCGAAACCTTCCCAGCGGGCTCGTTTACAACGATGATAACCTTCTCAATCAGCAGGAGGGTAAAAGTGGTAATCTTATCAAATACGGAGGAACCCTGAATTTCTCATTTGTATACCTGGGCGATGTAATCATTTGGATGACGTATCCGTACATTCGGGAGATACTCGAAAACACCGAAGACTTTGTAGATATTACCCGAACTAAACCAGATAAACTGACACGCGAAATCATCCGCGATGCCATAACCCGCTTTCTCACTGAAATGATTTCCTGGCATACCGGTAAATTGGGTAAGCAGCAACGAATTGGATTCGCCACCGGTACTTCAGAAACCGAGTAGATTAGCTTAAAACAGGATGATTGTGTTCAGCTTCCCATTTTTCCAATAAATGGACTACGGTATCGTCATCTACATTCCCGAACGTGTAATACCCTTGTGATACCGCATAGTAATTATGCGGAATGTTAATAATCACAACCTCATCAACTTTTTTGCGCAGAGACCTCATCATATGTTCACCACCTACCGGAGCGGCTACAACAATTTTACCTGCGCCTTGCTTCTTGCAAAGCTCAATCGTGGCCAGCAGGGTGGCACCGGTGGCAATACCGTCATCAACGATAATAACCGTTCTGCCTTTGATTGGAGGTAGTGGTTTTCCTTTCCGGAGTTTATTGATTCTTCGGGTTATTTCTTTCCTTTCCCTATCCACTACCGATTGAATGATTTCAGGTGGTAACGAAGTTCTTGCTTCATCAAAAATGTATAAGCTTCCGTCTTCAGCTATAGCGCCAAATGCAGCTTCCGGATTAAATGGATAGCCCAATTTTCGGGTAACCACAACGGCCAGATCAGCATCAAGATCACGGGCTACATAATAGGCGGTCTCTACGCCTCCTCGCGGAATCCCTAAGATTAATACATTTTGATTCCGGTATTTTTGCAGTACCACGGCAAGTTTCTCACCACCTTCTTTTCGATCCTTAAACATAATTCAAGAGGTTTGCAGGTTGATAGTTGTTAGTTTTAGTAGCGAAGAAGCAAGGCAATGGAATCAAACCGTTTCAAGGCGCGTTCTTCCATAAATTCTATACGTCCCCCTTTTTCCAAAACAGTTTCGATAATTTCGTCAACAGCATCCGGAACCAGTGTGTATTTCACTTTAGGAGGATTTAGGTAAAGAACCGGGTCCCCGTCACGGAGGTATGATTTGCAGAAGTAGTCTTTTTCAACCATCAAATGCAATCCGCGTCCTTCATGAGAAGCTTGCCAGACTTCCTGAATACCTTTCGCCAGTTTATGGGGTGTATCTTTTTCTTCAAGCTCTTTGATTTTCACTTTCGCTTTGGCCTGATTGAATTTCACATAACCGTTCCAGGCTTTAGTTCTGAGATCAAAGAAATTTTTATCGCTGAATGATCCGGATATTTCAGCTGCCACTTTTTCCTTCAGATGAGTAGCTGAATAAAAATCGGCTATGTGCTTTTTCGTTCCTGATATCAGTAACGGCATTGAATTCCGGTTAAGGTAAGTGGTAAGCTGGTTTCCGGCTTCTTTATAAAAACTCTCAACCCGTGCCTTATTCACAATGCTCTTGTCTTTTTCAAAGGCCTTAAGCGATTTACCAAACGAAGTGCCCAGGCTGGGCCTTGCATATTCGTATTCTTCTTCATAATGGGCAGGGAAGAATCCATCCCGAATTTCCATTAATTCATTTCCGGATGCGGAATATAAACTCACGGATTTTTTACCCAGCACCAAAACATAGTATGTAGACAACAGTTGTTTCAGGTAGAGCAGATCGCGTGTTTCAAATGATGTATCGTGAATAATTCGCTCGTTAACATCAAATGGGAAATAAAGGATTTCAGAAATATCAGTTGAGACGAATAGGCCGACACCACTCATACTGTAATCCGGCTTATAGGCTTTGATCAGTCCTTCCAGTTTTTCCATCATCAATTGACCTTGTGCCGAAGGATTTCTCTTCAGTATAGACTTGGCCTTACGTATGGCTTTCCGGAAAAGTTCCGGGTTTTGCATCCGTTCACGGGATAATCTGTACTGCGGAACTATTACCGACAGACAGGGTCTGTTCTTAACGGATAATAAACGGTTTAATGTGTCGAGTATCATGGCTGTTTCTTTTGAACCAAACTACTTAGCAGTAATCATCTTGTCTATGATAATGGTTCTTCCACCCGGTGATTTTTGTCGTGTGGTTTAGTGGGGTCAAGAAAATGATTCAATGAAGAAAACAACCATGTTTCGGTAACCTAAATCCGTTCATGCAGTTACTCTCGCATTCCGATTTCAACAACAAACCAGTATCCTGATTAAAATCATTAAGAAAAGAAGGAGCCAATTTGTAGATTTAGAGGATGTCAATACTAAAGCAACACAGTGCATTATACACCGATTATTACGAGCTGACTATGGCCCAGGGGTATTACCTGACCGGCAGGCATGAGGAGCAAGCATGTTTTGATTATTTTTTCAGGAAGTTGCCTTTTCAGGGAGGATATGTAGTTTTTGCCGGCTTGCAGGATTTACTGGAAATTCTGCAAGGGCTTCGGTTTCAACCGGAAGACATTGATTACTTGAAGTCGCAGGGGTTCAATGACCGGTTTCTGAGTTACCTGAAGGATTTCGAGTTTAGGGGTACGATTTATTCAGTGATTGAAGGTGAGATTGTTTTTCCTAACGAGCCGATACTTCGAATCCACGGAACCATTCTGGAAACTCAAATCGTGGAGACACTGGTATTGAACCTGCTGAATTTTGAATCGTTAATTGCCACCAAAGCCAGGCGTCTTAAAGTGGCTGCCGGAAATCGAAGTATTCTTGACTTTGGCCTTCGAAGGGCTCAGGGTTTGGGCGGCATTCATGCAAGCCGCGCGGCTACGATTGGCGGTGCAGAAACTACATCCAATGTTTATAGTGCATTGCAATTCGGTTTACGGCCCACCGGAACTATGGCGCATTCATGGATTGAAAGTTTTGATCATGAACTTGAAGCCTTCCGAAAGTTTGCCGAAATTTTTCCGGATAACAGTATTTTCCTGGTTGATACGCTGAATACATTGAGATCGGGAATTCCTAATGCCATTCAGGTAGCGCATGAAATGGAAAAGAAAGGACACCGCCTGAAAGGTATTCGCCTCGACAGTGGCGACCTGGCTTATTTAAGCAAGCGGGCGCGGTTTATGCTTGATGAAGCAGGCCTTCACCACGTGCAGATCGTTGCCTCCAATCAGCTGGACGAACATATCATTAAGAGTCTGTTGGAACAAGGTGCTCCCATTGATGTCTTTGGTGTTGGCACCAACCTGGTTACCGGAAGGGAAGATGCTGCACTCGATGGGGTATATAAACTTACTATGTTTGATCAGAAACCCAGGCTTAAGATTTCAGACAATATTGAGAAAATACTATTGCCAGGAGTTAAGAAGATCCATCGCTACCGAAATGGTGATGGTACTTTCTTTGCTGATGCTGTAGTACTGGAGGAAGAACAGGAAATTGAACGCATGATACATCCCTTTCAACCCCTGAAACAGTTGGATTTGTGCGGGCTCGAAAAGGAAAATTTATTACACCGGGTAATGGAGAATGGTAAAATTACGATTCCCGGAAAAACGCCTTATGAAATTGCTGATTTTGTTCTGCATCGATTCAGCCTGCTTCCAGATGAGCACAAGCGGTTTGAATATCCGCACATCTACAAAGTTGGAATAAGCCCCTCATTAATGAAACTCCGCGATGAAGAAGTGGAGAAGAAAAGAAAAAGTTATTCCTGAAGGTTTTAATTAGAGAATATACATGAAAGCTTTATTGATAGTTGATGTTCAGAATGATTTCTGCCCCGGTGGAACATTGGCTGTTCCGGATGGAGAAAAAGTAGTGCCGGTCATTAATTCACTGATGGATCGGTTTTCAGTAATCATAGCTTCAAAAGACTGGCATCCGAAGTCAAGTAAACATTTCCTGAAATGGCCCGTACATTGCCTTCAGGATACGTACGGTGCCGCTTTTTATCCACAGCTCGATGATGAAAAAATTCAATTCGTTTTTCTGAAAGGTACAGAAGGTGAGGATGACGGTTATTCTGCATTCGAAGCAACCAATAACGACCTCGAGTCTTTCCTGAAAGCGAAACAGGTTGATGATCTCTATGTATGTGGATTGGCAACGGATTATTGTGTACTGGCTTCAGCGCTGGATGCCAAAAAGAAAGGATTTCATGTTTTGGTCATTGAAGATGCCGTGCGCGGAGTCGAGGTTACCAAAGGCGATGTTGAACGAGCCAAAGAAGAAATGAAACACAAGGGCATTGTATTTATTCATTCGAATGAAGTGCCGCTGGAATAATTACAGCGTATATGGTGATCATTGTATTTGGATTGCCCGGTTCCGGAAAGAGTTACCTGGCTTCTCACCTTGCCAGCAGACTCGATGCCGTTTATTTAAATAGTGATGAGGTGCGCCTTACTCTATTTCCGGTTCGAACATATTCTGATGAAGAAAAGAAGCAGGTTTACAGGGTTATACTGAATCAAGCCCGGCTTGAATTGAGTAAAGGAAGGGATGTTGTATTGGATGGTACGTTTTATAAATCCAAAATCCGTAATGAATTTAGCACGGCCTTGCATGCATTTTCTCCCTGTTTTATTGAAGTCATAGCTGATGAGTCACTGATTTTGCAACGATTAAAACGACCAAGAAAATTCAGTGAGGCTGATGCCTCCGTATTTGCTTTGATCAAAACACAATGGGAGCCTATGCAGGATGATCATTTGATTCTAACATCAACCGATTCAAACCTGGAGGAGATGATCCACCAGGCATTGGCATATATCCATCCATTAAGACATCAAACGAAAGATTCATGACATCTGAAGATGTCCAAAAGTTAATACGTGAAGGAACGTGGCCACCAGGATTTGGAGAACCTCAGCTTGTTGAAACGCATATTTCCTGGGTTGTGCTGGGAGAAAATTTTGTTTTCAAGATCAAGAAGCCCATTCAATATCCGTTTCTTGATTTTAGTACGCTCGATAAAAGAATGTATTTCTGTGAGCGTGAAGTTCAATTAAATCAACGGCTTACACATAGTATGTACATTGATGTGGTGCCGGTTCGAATAATCGCGAACCGGTTTTCA
>JALOMY010000253.1 GCA_025455225.1 Cyclobacteriaceae bacterium
AAATCTCTCCAAATAGGTCCTGGTGACGAGGTGATTACACCCGCATTTGGTTGCATCCCATCATCAGAAGTTATCAGTCTGGCCGGTGCTAAACCGGTCTTTGCCGAAGTTGATCCGATTTATTATACCCTCGATCCGGAAGATGTCCAACGAAAAATCACATCCCGAACCAAAGCCATTATTGCGGTTCATTTATATGGTCAGGCTGCACCTGTTGACCAGCTCAAAAAAAAAATTTGCGAAGATCAAAACATCATACTGATTGAGGACTGTGCACAGGCCCATCTTACAGATTTGGCGGGCAAACCGGCTGGTACCTGGGGAATTGCTTCTGCCTTTAGTTTTTATCCTACAAAAAATTTAGGTGCCTATGGCGATGCCGGGTGCATTGTAACTCAGGATGCTTTGCTTGCCGAAACCATAAGACGATTTGCGAATCATGGTGCCTTACAAAAAGACGACCATCAGTTTGAGGGCACCAACAGTCGTTTGGACACCCTGCAGGCAGCTATACTTTCCGTAAAACTAAACTACCTCAAACAATGGAATGAGCAGCGAAGAGTCCTTGCCCGTTATTATCAAGAAACATTAAACTCAATTGATTCGTTGGTACTGCCGCGTGAAAGACCTGAATCAACGCACACCTTTCACTTGTTTGGCATCCGAACCCCTTATCGGGATTCCTTGAAAAAGTACCTGGCCGCACAAGGCATTGAAACCCTGATTCACTATCCGAAAGGATTACCCTATACTGATGCTTACGCTCAATATCATGCTAAACCGGAAGATTTCCCGGTTACGTATGAACTTCAGAACCAAATTCTTTCCCTGCCCCTTTATCCCGGATTAAGCAACGATCAAATTCAATTTATTGCTGAATCAATCAAGCGATATTTTTCATAATTACTTCTTAACTAACTCCTGCATTAATCTCTATTTTTACTGATCCACAGGTTATGATTTCAATCCTGGCATCTGCAATAACTTCCCTGATCATCTGTTTCATGATCATGCCTGTGATTATCAAGTATTCCCTTAAAAAAAATATTGTCGATATCCCCGGAGACCGTAAAGTGCATAATAAGCTCACGCCTTCCATGGGTGGTATTTCCATTTATATTGCATTCATTATTGCATCATTAATCTGGACTGAGATTTCATTATGGAGCCAATTACGGATTGTGCTTGTTGCGTTAACCCTCGTATTCTTCATTGGAGTTCGCGATGACCTGGTGCCTTTACAACCCATCACCAAAATTATCGGACAGATATTAGCGGCCATTATCGTTATTGTAGTCTACGACATCCGGTTAAAATCATTCTATGGTCTGGCTGGTATTTATGATATACCTCAATGGTTTGGAATCATCATTTCCATCTTTACCATCGTTGTTATTACCAATGCATTCAATCTCATTGACGGATTGGATGGGCTGGCGGGCACTGTGGGGAGTCTGGCATTACTCTTCTTTGGATCCTGGTTTTACCTTACCGGTGATTTTGTTTTTTCCATACTTAGCTTTTCATTATTCGGAGCACTTATTGGCTTTTTGATTTTCAATTGGGAACCTTCACGGGTTTTTATGGGCGATACCGGTACTATGATAACGGGCATGATGTTATCCATCTCCAGTATCCATTTTATTGATTCTAATTTTAATCTTCCGAATGACCATCCCTTCCGCTTGAATACATCGGTTTCTGCTGCTGTTGCGGTTCTCATTATCCCTCTGGTTGATACTCTGCGTGTATTTATCGTACGGATTGTGCGCAGGCAATCGCCTTTTAAGGCGGACAAAAACCACATCCATCATGCCCTGATCCGGCTGGGCTTGAGTCACAGTAAAACCAGCTTATTATTGGGTGGAACCCAATTTGCTTTCATTGGATTGGTTATTCTTTTAAAAGACTTCAACGATAATTACCTGCTGGCTGGAATTATCGTACTGGCCGTAATCTTAAGTCTTTTCCTCGATCATTGGGTACAAAAGCAATCTGAAAAACAATCTGCGGTTTAAAGAACTGATCCTAAACCGATAAAATTGTACTTTTGAAGTTTAGAATCCTGCAATGGAAAATCGTATTCGAACAATTGCCAATGAAGTGGCTGCCTATTCAGCATCCGATAAACAGGGCGTGGAACAGTTCCGGTTAAGCTATATCAGCAAAAAAGGTCTGATCACTGAGTTGTTTGATGAAATGAAGAAACTCCCGCCTGAAGAAAAAAAGAAGGTGGGTAAAATATTGAACGAACTCAAACAAGCTGCTGAAGCCAAGCTGGCCGAATTAAATGAACAGCTTGAACGCAGTACCGCTTCTTCGATAGATCTGGATCTTACCCTTCCCCCGGTAACTCAGACTGTAGGCAACCAACATCCGCTTACCTTAACCCGAAACCGGATTATTGAAATATTCGAGCGTCTTGGATTCAATGTGGCTGATGGGCCTGAAATTGAAGATGACTGGCATAACTTTTCTGCGCTGAATTTTCCGGAAAATCATCCGGCCCGCGAAATGCAGGATACCTTTTTCATTGAAAAGAATCCGGATATTCTTCTGCGCACACATACTTCTAATGTCCAGGTGCGGTTGATGCGCGAACAAAAACCACCCATCCGCGCAATCATGCCTGGTAGAGTGTATCGAAATGAAGCCATTTCGGCCCGTGCCCATTGCTTCTTTCACCAGGTTGAAGTGTTATATGTAGATAAAAATGTTGGCTTCGCTGATTTGAAACAGACTCTCTATCACTTTGCAAAAGAAATGTATGGTAAAGATATTCAGATCCGGTTTCGGCCATCGTTTTTTCCTTTCACCGAACCCAGCGCAGAGATTGACATCACCTGCCTGATATGTAAAGGCTCAGGATGCAATGTTTGCAAACATTCGGGTTGGGTAGAAATTGCCGGCTCTGGCATGGTTCATCCGAATGTGCTGCGGAATTGCGGTATTGATCCCGAAGAATATACCGGCTTCGCAGTTGGTATGGGAATAGAGCGCGTTACCATGTTGCGATACCAGGTTAACGATTTGAGATTGTATTCTGAAAACGATATACGTTTCCTTAAACAATTCCACACTGTCATTTAATTGATGCATGGGAATTACTTCGATTAAATCGGTGGGAATTGCCGGAGCCGGAACGATGGGCCAGGGTATTGCTCAGGTTTGTGCTTATTCCGGATACGAAGTCTGGCTTTACGATATTAATGAAGAACTCATCCGTAATGGAATAAACCAGATTGATCGTTCCCTCCAATCCCAGATGGAAAAGGGTAAAATCAGTTCTGAAAATAAAAGCACCATTCTGAACCGGATAAAACCTCAGCCCAGCCTGCAAAGCCTTAGAGCGGATCTGATCATTGAAGCTGTTGTTGAAAAACTGGATATTAAAAAAGAGTTATTCTCAATCCTGGAAAAAGTGAACCAGGATACCTCCATTTTAACCACCAATACCTCTTCAATACCCGTAACCCAAATAGCTTCCGTGCTGAACAATCCATCACGGTTTGCGGGATTGCATTTCTTTAATCCGGCTCCGGTAATGAAGTTGGTTGAGGTTATTCGCGGAGCGGCAACCACCCCGGAAACCATTGCCGTGTTAAAACAATTTTCAGAATCATTGGGAAAAATTTGTGTTGAGGCAAAAGATTCTCCCGGATTTATCGTTAATCGGGTAGCGAGGCACTATTATGTCGAGGCACTTAAACTCGTTGAAGAAAATGTGGCTGATATTCAAACCATTGACCAATTAATGAGGTCTTGTGGTTTTAAGTTAGGGCCTTTTGAACTCATTGATCTAATTGGCGTAGATACCAATTTTTCGGTTACTACATCCATCTATAATGCCTTTCACCAGGATCCTAAGTTCAGGCCAAGCCGTATTCAGCAACAAAAAGTAGATGCCGGCCATCATGGACGAAAGAGCGGGAAGGGATTTTATGATTATCAGTAAGCAGCATTTAGGTCAGCCTTATTCTTTGAAAAGAAATTCTGTTCTGTGGAATAAAACTAACGTGTGCAGATTTAATTACCGCGCGCGATTTTTTCTAAGCCTGCTGATTGGTATAGTTCTTCTGTTTACTTCATCTTGTTCACCAGAACTTGTGGATGATCCGATCCCACCTGCAGTGTTCGCTGACATCGTAATCAATCTGACCTATCCTGAATTCAATGATTTGAATTCACAAGGCTATCATTATATGAGTGGGGATGTCGGAGTTCGCGGACTTATAATCCATAAAAAATCACCCACTGAATACCTGGTGTTTGAACGAAATTGTTCTTATCAACCTAACAGCGCATGTGCAACTGTGGAAGTGCACTCTTCAACGCTCTTCATGCAAGATGTCTGTTGTGGTTCAATTTTTAACTGGGATGGAAATCCTACCGGTGGACCGGCCTGGCGCCCATTACGCCAATATGTTAGTTATTTGAATGGGACAGAACTGACCATCACGGACGAGATTGAAATCCTCTGATCAAGCCATTAGCTGCTCAATCAGGTTATCAACGGTTATACCTTCGGCTTCTGCTTTAAAGTTGCGCACCATCCGGTGCCGGAGCACCGGTTTCGCAATGGCCTGTACATCATCAATATCGGGAGAATATTTGCCGTTAAGCAGGGCATTGCATTTAGCACCTAAAAATCCGGTACAGGTACCCTCCGTACTAAATGCTGGTAAGCAATGATTTCTTCTGCCGACAAGGTCTTGTTTACTGTCCGGGGCTCATCGGTGGTTGTATTCTTTACTACAAGCACCTCATCTTTAAACGAAGGATAGGTAAGCAGAATATTAAACATAAACCGGTCGAGCTGGGCTTCGGGCAATGGATACGTTCCTTCCTGTTCAATCGGATTCTGTGTCGCCAGAACAAAGAATGGACGCGGCAATTCGTAACGCTGGCCAGCAATGGTCACTGCATATTCCTGCATGGATTCAAGCAACGCAGCCTGAGTTTTGGGGGGCGTACGGTTAATTTCATCAGCCAGAACAATGTTTGCAAACACCGGTCCCTTTACAAACTTGAAATTTCGTTCCTTATCCATTGTTTCGGCTCCGATAATGTCGGAAGGCATCAGGTCGGGTGTAAACTGAATGCGCTTGAAATGAAGATCGAGAGAAGTGGAAATCGTTTGTACGAGTAAAGTCTTAGCCAATCCGGGTACTCCCACCAGAAGAGAATGTCCCTGGCAGAAAAGTCCGGTAAGTACCAGGCGTACTACTTCATCCTGGCCAATAATGACTTTGGAAATTTCTTGAGTCAGGTTCTTATATGCGGCAGCCATGGAATCCGCTGCTTCTACATCCGATGAAAATTTCGTCATGATACCATCTTAGTTAACAAACCTAGCCCAAATAAGAATAGCGTGTTGATTTTTTTACATGAACGTCAGAGTCTCTCAATTATCC
>JALOMY010000030.1 GCA_025455225.1 Cyclobacteriaceae bacterium
AGGAATATTTTTTATACTCACTGTATTGTTTGAAAAATCTGAATCAATCAAACAGATTGTGATTGTAATACAGGATCATTAAAAACTATTATAAATACTTAACTATTGGGTTGTGCTTAGTCGTATTTGATAGATTATTTTGTTCAATAGCGATTTCAGAAACCTTTTCATTTCGTTTGCCTTCCCACCGGATAACCATAAGAAGGATTATTAAAAAGAATAGTACGATCAGGAAATAAATGAAAACACGAAAAATCCGCTTCAGCTTTGATTCGCGGTCATGCTGGCGCATTAACTCTGAATAGTTGCGATGACGGGCAATCCGGCCGCTGCTCATTGTATTCCTGCGCAAACGAATTTCATTTCTTCCCATCGTATTTAATACTAAGGTTGAATTTCTTTCTTAATCTGTCAAGCGCACGGTACGTACGCATTTTGGCGCCACTCTCTGTTATGCTTAGAATGTAGGCGATCTCTTTGAAGTCCTTATTCTCGAAAAAACGCAGTTCGAGAACTTCCAACATTTCGGTGGGTAAATCTTTTAAATAGCCTAATAATTTTTTTACAAGTTCCTCATCCCAATTCTCCTGGCCAAGTTCTACAAGCTCTTTTACCCGTGTTTCTTCAATACTGAATATACGAGTAGCATTTTGTTTTCGGTAATGCTTGTTGACTTCATTTGCTGCAATCCGGTAGAGCCAGGCCGAGACTGGCACCCCCCTAAATTCAAACCGGTTAATGTGCGTTAGCGCATTTAAAAATGTTTGTGAGCATATATCAGCAGCAAGGTCCTCATCATCGGTTTGGCGATAAATAAAATTAAAAATGGGGTCAAAATATTTTTCGTACAAGGATCCAAAGATCTTTGGATCCTTTCTTGCCTGTTCGAGTATCCTATACTCTTCGCGTATTTCGTCATCCGATAACAAGCGCCTTGACTTTTATCAATAATCCGAAGGATTTGTGAAAGACACAAAAATCCTTTCGGAATCTGCTTTAGGATCAATCAATCGATGGTTTCGTGATGTTTATATTAAATTGAGCATTTAAATTATTGATGGATTAAATTATCTTTATAATATCAGGCTAACCCGTTTTTAATGAATAAGTTTATTTTACTCGGTTTCTTGCTGACGGTCGGTTGTCAATCAAAAATTGAAGACTGGGAATTACGTGATCAGGTTATGGAGACTGACCGGAATTTTAGCAAGATGGCTGCCGAAAAAGGTAATTCCGAGGCATTTATCTATTATGCGGATGAAATGGTCATTAAAATGCAGAAAAATGATTATCCCATAGTGGGCAAGTTTGCCTTGATGCAACTGCTGAGGGACAATCCGTGGGACGATTTCACACTTTCATGGGAGCCTTTACGGGCTGAGGCAAGTGGAAACCTGGGATATACCTTTGGTAATTATAAATTACAAACCAAAACAAATGACGGACTTCGCGATACTGTGATTTATGGTAATTATGTGTCGGTATGGAAGCGCAAGCGGGATGGAAGCTGGCGATATATTATTGATGGGGGTAATGAAACCCCTGGCCCGGTTAAATTAATCAAATAAAAAGGGGTCTAAGCCCCCTCTTTAAGTTTTTTCATTTCATTCTGATAATAGGGAAGATTAGGTTTTTGATTTTCCGGAATATTTTTGATCGCTATTTCCCAATATTTAATTGCGTTCTTTTTATCGCTTATTGCGGTATAACCTCTGGCAAGTCCCACATTCGGGGTGAATTTATCTTCGGGGTGTTTGGATGCGTTTAATTTAAATACCTCCATGGCCTTCTGATTTTTACCTGAAGCCAATAAACTTCTTCCGTATTGATGAATATCCTGAACTGAAGCGGTAGGATGATTGATGGCTTTGTCCATTTCAAGTTCAGCCTCTGTATTGCGACCCAAGGCCATAAGAACCTGTGCCTTGGTTGACAATGAGTTGAAATTTATCCTGCCAAAAAATGGATCCGAGATTGCTGCTTCAGCCCAAATCAATCCTTGATCAAGTGAAGTTTTATTTTGAGCGCAAAATGTAGCAGCATCAATATATGTTTGATGCTGGAACCCTGCAGTCGTACCCTGCATGTCTTCTTTCATTTTAGCTACATACAACTCATTGATGTTGGGAACATCAATCTTTAGATCCACTCTTTTATTTTCCCATTGGAGAAATGCAGTAGCTGTAGTTCGTTTTCGTTCATCAAAACTATACGTCAGCCATTCCGTGTATTCGGAATTTTTCGGGATGGCTTGTACTCGAATGATGTCAAGTTCTGGGTTGTAAAAGTAACTTCCCCAACTTGAAGCATCTTTCGATAATATCCAGGTCCAGGGGCCTTGTGGTTCCACTTCCAGGAAAAGTCCATAGGTGCCTGCTTCAACTTTTTTTCCATCAATTTGTACATCATGTGAAAAAGTGATTGTAGTATTTTCATTTGCACCGGCACGCCATGGGGCAGCCTTAGAAGTTCCAAAGCCCTGATCAATAAATCCATAGTGAACTACACCTCCCCAGATTTTACCTTTACGGTCTTCGCCATTGGGGCCGTGAACATCCGGGCTGCTGTATTGAATCGTAACCTGGACGAGTCCGATCCATTGAGTAATTCTTGATTTTTGATTATCCCCGCTGGGGGGCAATTGGATCTGAGCTAATGTCTGTATAGACATTATGACAACAAAAAGGGAAATAATGTAAATAATTCGAATCATAGAAGTTAATGTTGGTATGAGTGATTAAACGGACCATACCTTAATGCGGATACTTTTTTTGATTATTAAATATCGAATCATGGTTGCGTTGCAGCGGGAACCATTAAGTGCAACGAACCGGGAAATAACTGGATTTTGAAATTTTTGGAAAATCCACAGGGCTCGCCATCTACATGATATGGCAATGGAATTTCTGAAGAAATAGTTAGTCCTATGGATTCATAAAACCGGAATAGGTCATTAGGTTTCAACGATCGGTTAAATAACCTGAATAAGTATGACAATCCGTGATATAATGGTATTTTCTTCACAACGCTGATATTCAGTATTCCATCATTTACTGAAGCGGAGGGAGCTATGAATGCATTATTTCCATACTGAGAAGAGTTTGCAAGTGCGATGATTATACTGGAATGCTGTTGAGAAGTTTCATTCCACAACCAGGTAAACTCACGATAATTAAAATATTCTCGAATTACCAGCCGGACATATTCATAGAATCCACGTTTATGATTCTCCCCGAATAAATTGGCAATGTGGCCATCAAAGCCAATACCTGAGACATTAATTGCGAGGGTATTATTTACCCGGAAGGTATCTATTGAAATTCTTTTGCCCGTTAAAATGGCATCAATTGCTTTCTCTATGTCCATTGGTATTTTAAGATGGCGGGCCAGCCCATTGCCTGACCCTTTCGGAATGATGCCCATCAGAGTGGAGGTATCAACCAATGCCCGGGCTACTTCATTTACGGTGCCATCTCCACCCACAGCTAATATTGCATCATAATTGCCGATACCGTTCTTTGCCAATTCAGTAGCATGGCCTCTCTTTTCTGTGTATTCGATTCGACATTCTATCTGGTGCCTTGCGCAAGTCTCTATAATTGTTCCTTCCACTCGTGGATGATAAAAAGGACCGGAGTACTTATTAACAATAAAAAGTAAATGTTTGAATGCGTACATACCGTACCCGGTTAATGGCAAACCAAAACTAGATATTCAGAAACCTGTCAATCGGTGAGATAAAGTGAGCGAAGATTTTACCGCTAAGGTATGATGAATCTTTATTACAAATGAGAGATTACTTTTTCTCACTCAGTTTCGATTCAATATATTGAACGGCTGCACCAATGGTAGAAAGTTTTTCGGCATCTTCATCCGGAATTCGGATATCGAAAGTTTGTTCAAAATCCATTACAATTTCGGCATAGTCCAGGGAATCAATTCCGAGGTCTTTAATGAAGTTCGTATCAGGATTTATTTCTGTTTCTGCAACCCCAAGTTTATCAATCAGGATTTTGGCTACTTTGCCGGAGACGTCAACCATAATTATTTTTCAGTTTGGCAAATGTATTAATTCCACCTCAATCTAAGGTTAACTAAAAGCGCATAAAAAATTCGGTTCCTTCGCCTACTGTTGATTTAACCGACAGGGTTCCCTGATGCTGACGCATAATCTGCCGTGATAAACTGAGTCCTATTCCGGAACCTGATTTTTTAGTCGTGAAGAAAGGTATAAAGATTTTTTCAAGTGCTTCAGGATCAATGCCTGTACCGTTGTCCCGTACCGAAATCACGGGACGAAGCTTATCGTTCAGGTAGGCCCGGATAGTGATGGTTTTATCAGATTGCTCTTCAAAGGCCTGGGTGGCATTTTTTACCAGGTTTATAAGCACCTGTTCAATCATGCCCCGGTCAGCCAGAATGGTAAGATCGGGTGGATCAATTTCAATTTTCAACCGGATTGAACGTTCGGTTAACTCTTTTTTGAATAGCATGCTGATTTCATCCAATAAGGTGCAAACCAGGAAGGATTGAAGTTTTGGTTTCGGGATATGGGTAAGGCTTCGGAATTCCTTAACGAACTGGATCAGGTTTTCACTTCGCTTACTAATGGTTTGAAGGGATAAGTGGATATCAGCCAGCTGGTCCTGATCAATGGGTTTATCTACCTGGTTTTTAATATGATTCCGGATTTCATCCTCCATAGTGCCTGCCAAAGAAGAGATCGGTGTAACGGAATTCATGATTTCATGTGTAAGTACCCGAACAAGGTTTTGCCAGGCCTCCATTTCCTTTTCTTCTAATTCATTTTGAATATTTTGAATGGAAATCAGTTTCATGTTCTCGCCCCGAAGAGTAAGTTCGATAGCATAAATAGAAAGCTGTATAATATCTTCCCCGATTTTTAAACGGGTTAACTCTCTTCCTCCTGTTCGCAGCCTGAGAAAAACATCCACCAGGTTTCCATTCACTTCTTTTAAGTCATCAATCGTTTCGGCTCGTGTAACTTTCAATAGTTTTCGTGCGGCACTGTTAAAAATCTCAATCTTACCGGTTTTGTCATTAAAAATGATCAGACCGATTCCCACATGCATTACAATGTTTTTATAAAACAAGTATTCGGTGTCTTTTTCCTGCCGGTTAGATCGCAACCTGGCAAGGGCTTCGTTTAATTCTTCGTGAAAACGCTGAACATAGGGATCATTACTTTCCGTTTTAAAAGATGCCGATAAGTCATCAAAACTAATTGAGTCTAGAAAGGAAGCAATATTACGGTTGGCCGAATCGACCATATCAATAAGTTGTTTCACCTGGTAAGCAGTGACAGCCAGCATCACCAGAGCCATGGTGAAATTGAAATCATTCAAAAGGAAATAGCCGAGCAAGAAAATGCTGGCTGCTAATATAATGATACGTGGAAGTACCGGTGATTTCCAGTTGAATTTATAATCCATATTTTTCCATTCTGCGGTAAAGCGAAGCCCGGGTTAACCCCAGTTCATCGGCCGCTTTAGAAATGTTACCGCTGTGCAGGCTTAATGCTTTTACAATAGCAGCTTTTTCAACTTCATCCAGGTTTAATGTTTCGGCTGATGTGGAGGTTACCGGCCGACTGAATAGAAAGTCACTCTCCTGCAATGATGCCGAATCAGTCATGATAACGGCCCGTTCAATGGAGTGCTGTAATTCCCGAATATTTCCCGGCCAGGCATAGCGTTTCAGTTTATCCATAGCAGAGCCTGCAATCGTATTAACCTGTTTGTGGTACTTTCGCGAGTAATATTCAAGATAATGCTGCGCCAGCAACGGGATATCTTCTACGCGATCGCATAAAGGTGGAACCTTGATTTCAACAGTATTAATACGGTAAAGCAAATCCTGACGGAATGTTCCATCCTTTACCATTTGATGTAAGGGCATATTGGTTGCACAGATCAATCGGATATCAACCGGTATCGCCTGGTTTGACCCAACCCGGGTAACCTGTCTTGATTGTAAAGCACTGAGTAATTTGCTCTGCAGGCTCAGGCTTAGATTTCCAATTTCATCTAAAAATAAAGTTCCTTTATTGGCGAGTTCAAATCGTCCAGGACGGTCTTCCCGGGCATCGGTAAATGCACCTTTCTTGTGACCGAAAAGTTCACTTTCAAACAAGGTTTCTGTTATGGCACCCATATCAACCGATACAAAACTACCGTCTTTCCGGAGCGAGCGCTGGTGAATTGCCCGGGCTATTAATTCTTTTCCTGTACCATTTTCACCAAGGATCAGGACATTTGCATCTGTTTTTGCTACTTTTTCAACCAGTGTAAATACTTCTTTTATTGCAGTACTCTCACCGATTATTTCTCCAAAGGGTTTACTGATCTGTTCTTCCAGCATTTCCTTTGCTTTCCGCAGTTTATCAACCTCATTATAGGATTGTTTTAATCGGATTGCTGTGGATATAGTAGCAATCAGCTTTTCATTTTGCCACGGTTTCAGGATGAAGTCAGTTGCGCCTTGTTTTAGTGCTTTTACCGCCATCTCAACGTCTCCAAAAGCGGTTATTAAAATCACCACACTACTTGGATCTTTTTCAAGGATTTTTTCCAGCCAGTAAAAACCCTCTTTTCCACTTGTGATGTCTTTGCTGAAATTCATATCCAGCAGAATTACATCATACGTATCGTTATTGAGCAGAAAAGGAATTTTGTTAGGATTCTTTTCAATGATTACATGATGGTTTTGCTTTTTCAGCAGCATCTTGGCTGCCAGCAACACATCTTCATCATCGTCAATCATCAGAATTTTGCCGCCTTCCGGATTCATCGGTTCAAGTTTAAGAGTGTTCGATAGGGAAAATAGTATGCCAGTTAAATATTCGGCTTAAATGGAATCATATCCGCAATATTGCTGTCCTACAATGTACAAATATGTTCAATACTGAACAGTATTTTTGTTCGTATACGGACTCCTGAATGGATCGGAGGGATAGTACTTCAAGGATGGTAATCGAAAACCTCAAGTCGATCCGGGAAGATTTTATAGATCCTGGAATCGGTCATTAATTCGATTTTTGTTTTTGGATCTTTTGATTCTAACCGTGTTGTGCCGTCAAACAAATCATAGAACTTGATTTTATCTTCAATTGGGTAATAAAGTTCCTGGCCCAGGAAGTTGAAATAAGGAATATTTTTTCCGGGAAATGATTTCACTTGTTTTCCTAATGTATTGAAGACATGGATTCCGGTTTGTTGATTGATCAGAAACAGAAACCCCTGGTATTCACGCATCCATGTAAAATCAGATTCAGGTGTATTCAGGCTGTCCGGTAAAATCACCTCAACTTCAACCCGATTTTCAAGTGTATTGACCCGTTTCAGGCTTCGGTCGGAACTGTCGAGAATCCAAATGTTGGCATCTCCGGATGATACGACCAGCCAGGGATCGATTGCGAATTCTTCACCTAACTTTTGTTTTTTAACGGATCCAAAATAGGCGAAGCTAAACCAATTGTCTGACCGTGACCAGGTAAATAGGCGGGCGCCATCACGAGGCTCAAATACAGTAATTGAATCATCAGGTTTGAAGGTAGTGATACGTACTCCATTGGTATCGTACTTGAGAAACTCACCGGAGTTTTCTTGTATATAAAGGTCGCCTGCACGGTCAACGAAAGCATGATCAACCGGTTTTCTGAGTTTTACCGTAGCAATTGGTTTCTTCTGGCCTAGGAGCGTTTGAGAAGAAATAATGAGACTGATAATAATGGCCAGGTAGTTAAACCTCATTCTTTAAATGTCTTTAGACGAACGGTTACACCATCGTATTCGGCATAGGTATTGAAATGCACCCATTCCCCCAGGTTGATGTATCGGCTGTTGTTACCGACACTGAGGTCAAGCGGCAGATGCCGATGCCCGAAAATGTAAAAATCATGATGTGTTGTATTTTCCATCGACTTACAATACGAGAATAAGTATTCATTTTCTTCACCCTGAAAAACTTCTTCTCGTTTGGTATTGCTTATTCTGCTTTTACGTGACCAATAATTTGCAAGACCTATGCCAAGATTGGGGTGCAACCGTGCAAACAACCATTGGCAGAACGGATTGCGAAATATCTGTTTCAAAATTTTATAAGATGCATCGCCCGGTCCAAGACCGTCACCATGCCCAATCATCAATCGTTGATCATGACAGGTTAAAATAACCGGATCTTTATAAACCGTAATCCCCAGTTCATCCGGGAAGTAATTAAACATCCACATATCATGGTTTCCGGTAAAGAATGCAATGGGTATGCCCGCATCTTGCAATTCAGCCAGCTTGCCTTGAAGCCGTATAAATCCTTTGGGAATAGCATACTTATATTCAAACCAGAAATCAAAAATATCACCCATAAGGTAGATGCTGTGGGCATCGTCCTTGATACTGTCAAGCCATCGAACTATCCGTTTTTCACGAGCTTTACTTGAGACTGCATCAGGAACGCCCAAATGAAAATCGGAAGCAAAGTAAATCTTCTTGTTGGAGAGTTCCGGAATATCGATAGTCATGTAAAAAATTAGTTGTGATAAAAATAAAAAAACTCAGGCATAACCTGAGTTTTTGTTAATTAAGCAATGAGATTTATGCAGTTGGTGGCAATTTCGTCTCTTCTTCAACAGGCTGAGCTTCGCTTGCCGTTGTTTCTGCTTTAGGCTCCTCTTTTACCTCATCTTTTTTTGTAGCACTACCATTGGTAAACTGTTGGTATGTGGTAGGCTTTTCAAATGGCCGCTTACCAATGAGGCGTTCCAGGTCTGTTTGGAACAGAATTTCTTTTTGGAGCAATTCATTGGCAATTACTTCAAGGTGCTGGCGATGTTTGCTTAATAAACCTATGGTTCGCTCATAGCACTCATCAATAATGCGTTTTACTTCCTTGTCAATTCTTTCAGCCGTAGCATCTGAATACGGTTTCTGGAAGTTGTAGTCTGAGGATTTGGAATCGTAGAATGAGATGTTACCTATTTCCTTATTCATTCCATAAACTGTTACCATGCTATAAGCCATTTTGGTAATCCGTTCCAGATCGCTTAAAGCACCGGTTGAAATCTTGCCAAATACCAGGTCTTCGGCTGCGCGACCACCAAAGGCCATACACATCTCGTCCATTAATTGCTCGGTTTGATAGAGAAACTGTTCCTTCGGTAAATACTGTGCATATCCTAACGCTGCAACACCTCGCGGAACAATGCTTACTTTCACCAGCGGATCGGCATGCTCCAGGAACCAACCGGCAACTGCATGTCCGGCTTCGTGGTAGGCAACAATTCGCTTTTCATCCGGGGAAATGATCTTGGTCTTTTTCTCAAGACCACCAATAACCCGGTCAATAGCATCCTGAAAATCCTGCATTTCAACAGCTTTCTTATCGCGCCTTGCAGCAATAAGAGCAGCTTCATTGCATACGTTGGCAATTTCAGCACCGGCAAAACCGGGGGTCTGAGCGGAAAGCTTTTTAATGTCTACAGTCGGATCGAGTTTAATAGGTTTCAAGTGTACTTTGAAGATGGCTTCACGGCCAACGATATCCGGTTTGTCAATACTGATCTGTCGGTCGAACCGGCCGGGCCGTAGCAAAGCCGAATCCAGCACATCGGGACGGTTGGTGGCTGCTAAAATGATTACACCTGAATCCGTAGCAAAGCCGTCCATTTCAACGAGCAGTGAGTTTAATGTATTCTCACGCTCATCGTTAGCTCCGGGTAATTGGCCGCGACCGCGGGAACGACCGATCGCATCAATTTCATCAATGAAAACAATACAGGGAGCTTTTTCCTTGGCTTGTTTAAATAAATCGCGTACCCGGGCGGCTCCGACACCTACGAACATTTCCACGAAATCCGATCCCGACAACGAAAAGAAAGGTACACCAGCTTCACCGGCAACCGCCTTGGCAAGCAGGGTTTTTCCGGTTCCCGGAGGGCCAACAAGTAAGGCACCTTTTGGAATTTTTCCTCCGAGTGTTGTGAATTTGGATGGATTTTTAAGAAAATCTACAATCTCTTTTATTTCTTCTTTTGCTTCATCGAGTCCTGCTACATCGGCAAAAGTGATTTTTACTTTACTTTCTGCATCAAATAGAGCAGCTTTTGATTTGCCAATATTAAAGATCTGACCGCCTGGTCCTCCACCTCCGGTCATTCTTCGCATCAGCATCCAGAAACCAAACAGAAGCAGAAATAAAAATCCCCAGCTAAAGAATACGTTGAAATAATCAACACGGGTTTCAGCTTTGTATTCGGGTCGATCCGCTTCCGGTATTTTACTCACGAGGTCATTATACCAGCGATCAAAATTGTCAACAGAGATAATCTTAACTTTATAGTGCGGGCCAGACAGATTTTGACCCATCGGACCTTCAATATCTTCTTTGTATTTGGCATTCTGAAGTGCACTTTGGGTTAAGGTAACTTCAACAAATTCCTTGTCTTTGATCAGGATGAGCCGTTTTACATCGCGGCTTTCGATCATCGCCTTTAAATCGCGCAGTTCTTTTTCTTTCAGATTGTTATTGGAGGTGAAGTACATAACCCCCATGATTACGGCAATCGTAACCAAAATCACCCAGAGCTGGTAATTACCACCTTTGGGAACTTTAGGCGGAATAATTTTCTTGTCGTTCTTGTCAGCCATTCTATAATAAATTCAAAAAATATTCGATTAAACTTTAGATGGGGTCATTTTATCGCAACCGCATCTTCAATTTCAATAAACTCAGCATCGCCCCATAATTTTTCCAGGGCAAAGAATTCACGTTTATCCTTTTTAAAAATGTGAGCCACTACATCAAAGTAGTCGAGTAACACCCATTCTTTATTGTTTTTTCCTTCCACATGCCATGGATTTTCCTGTAATGCTTTATAAACCTCGGCATCAACAGAATCCGCAATGGCATCCAATTGTTTATCTGATCCACCGGAACAGATCACAAAGAAATCGGCAACAGCATTTTTAACTTTTCGGAGATCTAATATCAGGATGTCTTGGGCTTTTTTTTCCTGCATTCCTTTTACTATGGCGTCACAAAGTTTTTCAGAACTGACACCCTTTCTTTTTTTCGCCATTAAGCTATCTTCGATTTTCGTGTAAAACTAACAATATTTCCTTGTATAAAATCCCTGCCAATACGCTTTTCATGGGGCAGCATTTGGTTTTTGTGCCAGAATGTCACTCTACCAATAATGTTCTTCAACAATTGATACAGCAAAAAGGTTTGACTGATGGAATGGTTGTAATTACGGATAATCAAACTGAGGGAAGAGGACAGCGGGGTAACACATGGGAAAGTGAACCTGGCAAGAACCTCACGCTTTCCCTGGCCCTGCATCCAAAATTCCTTCTTGCCCGCGACCAGTTTCTACTTAATGCTTTTGCATCGCTTGCCGTTCGTGATTGCATTACCCGGTTTATTCCTGCCATATCGGTGCAAATCAAATGGCCAAATGATATTATGCTTCATGGCAAGAAAACCTGTGGAATACTTATTGAAAATCAAATCCGGGATCAATTTATCCAGCAAGCAATTGTAGGAATCGGTTTGAACGTAAACCAGGTTAGTTTTTCTTTTCCTTGGGCTACCTCATTGGCAATGACAGCGAAACAATTCTTTATGTTGGATTCCGTTTTCTCTGCACTTATGGAATGTCTTGAGGTTCGATACCTTCAGTTGAAGTCGGGCGAAAAATCAATTCTTTGTAACGATTATGAAGCCAGTCTGTTCTGGAAAGATGAAGTACATGATTTCTTGATAAATGAGGAGCGGGTTTCGGGCATAATCCTGGGAGTAGGAGTGGATGGTAAATTGAATGTTGATTTTAATGGTGAAGTCCGATCATTTGGATTCAAAGAAATTACCTACCTGGGTTAATAACCATGTGTAGTCAAATCAACTAGAATCTTGTGGGTTATAAAAATTAGACTGTGTCAAAAGTGAAGATCATTCTCCATGTAACATCGAACGAAGTAAGATGTCCTCTTTTTGAATGTTACTACCGGGGATTCCTCACTACGTTTGGAATGACGAACTGCTCTTGATGCTACCTCATGTTGCTTAGAATTCAATTTTATAACTCAGGACCGGAATCAGTGGGGTTTGGTATGCTGTTGTAATCGTCCCGGTAATTGGTTCAAAGTATTTACCGTAACTATTTTTCCGGTTAGTTACATTCTGAATATCCAGTGAAAGGGTGTGAGTTGATTTCGGTTTATTCTTTTTAAGGCTCAACCGGATATCCGTTCGGAAGTAAGCCGGATTTTGTTCTTCGAATGCCAGTTCTTCATAAAATACGGTTTCTCCTTTTTCAACTGATGCCTCAAGGTTAATGGGTGTTGTTCGTAAACCACCACTCAGTATACTTCTGAAATTCAAACCCAGAACACGGTCTTTGGATAAAAACAATTCTTTACCTGCTGTAAAGGCTATATTGACATTGCCGTTATACCGGGTATTACGCCACTTGTTTTCCTGTGTTTTATAGAGTGAATTGTAAACTGAAGTGGAGAGAAGAAAATACATGTTGTTATGAGTGAACTGCTCCAGGGTGAATTCCAGTCCATAATTTTTTCCAAAGCCCTCATTTACCAATGGATCAATCATATACGTCCATTGTTGATTTAGAATGGAGTACGTTTCAGCAACACCGGGTTTAACTGGTATGTTGAACAGATACTGGTAGTATGATTCTATTTTCATTCTCAGGTATGGATTAAGGGATTGATCATAACCAATTACGAAATGATGTGACTTACTCAGGCCAAGGTTTTTATTCGGATGAAAAATTTGACCATTGTCTTCGTATTCACCAAAATAAGTTCCGAGGGGTTGTACCTGGCTGTGTAAACCGTATCCAATATTTATGCGTTGAGATTGGCTTAAAGAATACGAGGCACTTAACCTGGGTTCGATTGAGAAAGAATTATTCAGCAGTAAGTGCAGATAATGAAACCCGGCATTCAGAGTTAATCGATCAGTTGCCCTGATGTTGACTTGCGAGAATGCCTGTATGCTTTGAGTGCCTCCTTTGGAATTAATATCAGTAATCATTTGATCTGCTTCCTGGTCAAACGATCGTTGTTTCAGATTGTAATTCAATTGATTTAGATAAATCCCGGTCCGAATGCTGTATCGTGCAGATAGTTTCGTAGTGAGAATGGAACTGAAGGTAATTTTGGAATTGGAAAAGTTATCGTAAAACCAGGAGACATTGGCGTATTGATCATCCAATTTATAAATATCATCCCCAATTTCGTTGCCTGAGAACACTACCGCACTTTGTAAGTACGAATTATCGTTGAGAAACAGCGTATGTTTTAATCCCAATGCACCCGTATTGGAGAAGTACGTAGTGCTGTACCGGTCAATTTCCGAACTCCAGGTTAATGAGTCCTGTTCGGCACTTTTATTCTGATTGCTTAGACCACCGAATCCAAAAACAGATAAGCTACTGTTATTACCGGTCGGAAGGTAAATATTCAAAGACAAATCCTGGAAGTTGGTTACGAAATCACCAAGGGGAACCCCAATTTTAGATAATAAGGAAAGTGTAGAGTAGCGATAATTGACCAGGTAAGCGCCTTTATAGTTTTTGGCAATCGGTCCCTCCGCGGCCAGGTCAGTACCAAGGAAGCCGGCCTGAAAAGTAAACTCGCGCTTTTCGTTGTTTCCCCTGCGAAGACTAAGATCAAAAACTCCCGAAAGGGCATTACCATATTCAGCTGTAAAGGCTCCTGTCATAAAATCAGAGTTGGTTAGCAGTTGGGAACTGAGTATGGAGATACCTCCTCCGGAAGTTCCCGGGTTTACAAAGTGGTTAGGGTTAGGAATATCGACTCCTTCCATTCTCCACAGTAATCCGTTCGGGCTGTTACCCCGAATGGAAATGTTGTTGTTCCCGTCATCTGTGCTGATCACACCAGCAAAGGAGGAAGCCATGCGTGCCGGGTCATTGATGGCTGCAGCAAATTTGCGTGTTTCTTCAACCGAAAAAGTTCGGGCGCTTACTAAAACCATCTCATTTATGGTTCGGTCTTTTTCATTTGCAACCACTACCACTTCTTCCATTTGCAGCAGTTCTTCTTCGATGGCTATTGTTAAAACAGTTTCCTTTCCGGAGTTGACAATTATGTTGGGTAATACAAAGTCTTTGTAACCAATAAAGCTAATC